>JBDTZX010000075.1:0-15115 GCA_040004895.1 Rhodanobacter sp.
CGTTGTCCGGGCTGGCAGCGCGTGCCGTGCTGGTGCTGGATGAACACGACAAGGTTGTGCATGCCGAGCTGGTCGGCGAGATCGCCAACGAGCCGGACTACGAGGCCGCCCTGAAGGTTTTGGACTAATCCATTGCGGCAGTACGCTGTGTGAGCGATGCCCCTTGTTGCGTCACGAAGCGGGATCGCGCACACGCTGCGCGCTCGTGCAGTTTTCATCGTGATAATCAGGATCTGTCAGTGCCCGTGCTGATGATCGGCACGCCGAAGGACTGCGCCTGTGGATTCAGGCCCATCCCGTATTTCAGGCTGCGGCCGATGCGTTGCGCGTACTCCAGCATGCGTTCGGCGTGAGTGGCATCCAGTTCCTCTGCGCATGTTTCACGCCACAGCTGCAGCCAGCGCTCGAAGTGTTCGAGGCGGATATCCGGTTGCGCGCGGTGCACGGCCATCGGGTTGCCGCGATAGCTGGCCGCGCCCAGCGCAACCGAACACCAGAACGAGGTGAGCAGACGTTTGTGTTCGTCCCAGTCATGCACGGCCGCATGGAAGATCGGTCCGATCGCCGCATCCGCACGCACCTTTTCATAGAAATGGTCGACGAGTGTGGCAAGGGCGGATTCGTCGAAGGGCGTGGCTTGATTCATGCTGGGGATCACGACGTGCAGGTTCATGGCGCGGAAAGTGGCGACAACAGGAGATTCTAGTTGTCCCTGTCTGGCGGGCGCTGATCTGGATCGGCGGGATTTTTTTCGGACGTGTGATGTTCGTCGCCAAGCGGATCTTCGTCCATCAGCGGCAACACGGCGGGGCTTTCCAGATCGTCGAACTGCTGATGATTCACCGCCCAGAAAAACAGAGCCACGGCGATCAGCACCACGAGAAGAGTCACCGGAATCAGCACCAGCAGGATATTCATGCGGGCAACCCGCGCTGCGGCACCAGAGTGCCCTTCGCCGTCCCGCGTCCGATGCGCAATGCCTGCAGCACCACCATCAGCGAGCTCAGTGACATGCCGATGCCGGCGAGCCAGGGTGGCACGAAGCCGAACGCTGCGAACGGCACCGCGCACAGGTTGTAGCCGAGCGTCCAGCGACGGCTCTGAACGATCACGTGCTGCATCTGCCGAGCGATCGCGCGCGCGTGCACCAGCCCATCCAGACGTCCATCCAGCAGCAGGTCGGCATGCGCCTGGGCCAGCGCGGTGCCACTGGCGAGGGCCGCCGAGACATCGGCAGCGGCCAGCGCGAGGGCGTCGTTGCTACCGTCACCCACCACCAGGGTGACGGCGCTGCGAGCACGCATCGCCTGCAGCAGGGCGAGCTTGTCGGTGGGAGTTTGTCGCGCGTGCCAGTTGGCAATGTCGAGTTTCGCCGCCAGCGATGCGACGCGATCGGCGCTGTCGCCACTGGCGATGCATGGCTCGATGCCGTCGGCGCGCAATGCGTCGAGTACAGCGCGTGCTTCAGTGCGGGGTTGCTCATCGACATGAAGCGATGCCAGTGCGCCATCGGCGTCGGCCAGCAGCAAGCCGTCGGCCAGATCCGGGCTGGCGCGCCTGTGACCAAAGGCCAGTGCGAAATTGGCCCGGCCGAGGCGCAGCTCGCGTCCATCGATGTCGCCCTGGATGCCTTGACCTGCGGTTACCCGGACATCCTTGGCGCGCAACAGCATGCTGCCGGGACGCGCCGCATCCGCCAGCGCGCGGGCGATGGGATGCGAACTCTCACGGGCAAGCGCTGCGGCCCATGCAAGCACCTGCTCGCGACTGTCGCCACGCAAGGGTTCGATCGCGCCAAGTTCCAGCCGCGTTGTGCCGAGCGTGCCGGTCTTGTCGAACAGCGCACTGTCGACGTTGGCCAGTGTGGCCAGCGCGGCGGCGTTGGTGACCAGTACGCCGTGGCGGGCCAGGAAGGCGAGTGCGCGGGTCGAGGCAGCCGGCAGGGTCAGTGCGAACGCGCACGGGCAGGCAACCACCAGCACGGCAATCGCGGCATCGAAGGCGCGCTGCGGATCAATCAGCAGCCAGCCGATCGCGGTGAGCGCGGTCAGCAGCAGCACGCGTCCGACGAAGCGGGCGATTTCGGGTTCGCTGCCACCAGCCAAGTCGCGCGCCTGGCGCGCGCGAGTGGCCAGTGCGCCGATTCGCGCCACCGTCGTTGTGTCGCCACTGTGTTCCACGCGCAATTCGGCAGGTCCGGAAAGCAGCACGCTGCCGGCGATCAGGCGCTCGCCACGTGTGCGGTGTACCGGGCGGGATTCGCCGGACAGCAATGCCTCGTCCACCTGTGCATGGGCACTTTCCAGCATGCCATCAGCGGGTACCGTCGATCCTTCGGCGATATGCACGCGATCACCGGGAAGCAGCGTGATGGCGGCAACGGTCTCTAGTTCTCCGTCGACGCCTCGTCGTTGCGCCAGCAGCGGTACGGCATCGATGACTGCATCGCCGAGCGCGCTGCTGCGATGACGCGAACTCAGCTCCAGGTAGCGCGCGCCGAGCAGCAGAAACACGAACATGCTGACCGAGTCGAAGTAGATCTCGCCGCTGCCGCGCAGCGTGTTGAATGCGCTGGCCAGGAAGACCAGCGCCACCGCCAGCGCCACCGGCAGATGGATGCCGAGGCGGTGTTCATGCAGCTCGCGCAGGGCACCCGCAAAGAACGGCTGCGCAGAATAGAACACCAGCGGTATCGTGGTGATCAGGCCGAGCCAGCGAAACAGGTTGCGCGTGCTGAAGTCGACGAAGTCGACCGCGCCGATGTAGATCACGAAGGCGTAAGTCATCACCTGCATGGCGCACATGCCGGCCACCAGCAGCCGCTTCATGGCGTTGTGCATCTCGCCCGAGCGGTGGTCGTTGATACTGTCGTGCTGCAGTGGCTGCGCCGGACAACCGGCCATGGCGAAGGCATCCAGCAGGGTTGGCAGCGAGCTGCGCCGTGCGTCCCACACGACCCGAACGCGTTGGGCGGGACGATCGATGGCGACGCGGTGAACGCCGTCCAGGGCATGAATGCGTTGCTCCAGGCGCAATACCTGTCGGGAATCAAGCAACGACACCCGCAAGGCGATTTCACTGCGGCCGTCGCGGCGACTGCGCAGCACATGTGCTGCGAGTTGTGGATGCGCCCATGCCGCGTACGTGTTCACGGGCGTGCGGGTG
This sequence comes from Rhodanobacter sp., assembly GCA_040004895.1. Lineage (GTDB taxonomy): Bacteria > Pseudomonadota > Gammaproteobacteria > Xanthomonadales > Rhodanobacteraceae > Rhodanobacter. Next base: position 3,166 of record JBDTZX010000075.1, read on the forward strand.
GCGAACTGGATGAACTGTGCGCGCTGACCGGTACGCCGAACACGGCATGCGACGTCTCAAGCGGGATATCGGCGTGGCGGGTGCCGAGCACGATCATCCACACGCAGCCGCCGATCGATGCGACAAAGACGGCGATTCCCAGCCACAACACCGGTTGGCGATACCAAGCCGATGATGATGTGGAGGCCACCGTCATCGGCTACCGGCAGAACCCGGATGCGACAGGTGGTAGACGTAGGCGGCCACGACATGAATCTTGTCGTCCGACAAGCGCGGACTCCATGCCGGCATATGTCCTTGACGGCCGTCGTGGACGGTCGTGTGGATGTCCGCCACGCTGCCGCCGTGCAACCAGATGTGATCGGTGAGGTTGGGTGCGCCGAGTGCGACATTGCCCTTGGCATCGGCACCGTGACAGGCGGCGCAGGTGGCAAACAGCGGTTTGCCGGCAGCGGCCCTGGCGGCGTCGTGGGTTGAGTCCGACAGGCTCAGGACGTACTGCACCAGGTGGTCGACATTGTCCTCGCCGAGGCTGGCCCAGGGCGGCATCACGCCACCACGGCCATCGTGGATCGAGGTGGTGATGTCGTTTCCGGTGCCGCCGTACAACCAGTCGTTGTCGGTGAGGTCGGGTGCGCCGATCAGCGCGTTGCCCTTGCCGCTGCGTTGATGACAGGCGGCGCAGTCGTCCTCGAACAGCACCTTGCCCATCTGCAGTGCTGCAGGATCGTTGGCCAGTTGCTCGACCGAATACACCTTGAAGCGTTCCATCAGCGGTTCAAGCTGGGCTTCGTTGCTGGCGACGTTCCGCGCCAGTTCGCCGTGCGACGTCCAGCCGAGCGCACCCTTGTGATTGCCAAAGCCGGGGAACAGGAACAGATAGACAAACGCGGCCACAAACATGCTGGCCGAAAACACCACCCACCACGTGGGTAATCGCCGCACGCCTTCGCGCAATGTGCCGTGAGCCCAGACGTGACCGCTGGTGCCGTCGGGCAGGGTGGGAATCTTCGCGCGCGGTGCCCACAGAAACAGGAACAGAGTGATGCCCATGTTGAGCACCACCAGGAACATGACCCACAACGACCAGCCGCCGCTCATGGACGATCCTCCTGCGAGACGATGTCGATGCCGGGATCGTCTTCGAGCGGAAGGTGCGCCATCCGGGAGAAGTCGGCCTTGTGCTTCTTGCGCCAGGCCCAGATCCAGATGCCGATGAAGGTGACCATCATCAGCACGATGAAGCCGCCGGCGACATAGCCCCAGATCGGATTCATCGGCGTCATGGCGTGCCTCCGGTACTGGCAGGTGCATTGCCGGGTTTGGACGCAGCGCTGGCTGTCGATGAGGGCTCGTTGTCGATGCCCAGGCCCTGCAGGTAGGCGATCAACGCGTCCATCTGCGTCTTGTCGGCCACTGCTGCCGGTGCGGCCGCAATCTGGGCGTCGGTATACGGATCGCCGAGCCGACGCAGCGTGCGCATGCGCGCCTGCACGTCGGCGCCGTCGAGTTTGTTCTGCGCCAGCCACGGGTAGCCGGGCATGTTCGACTGCGGCACCAGCTGGCGAGGATGCATCAGGTGCAGGCGCTGCCAGTCGTCCGAATACTTGCCGCCGACGCGAGCCAGATCCGGACCGGTGCGCTTGGAGCCCCACTGGAACGGGCGGTCGTAGACCGACTCCGCCGCCGTCGAGTAATGGCCGTAACGCTGTGTTTCAAAACGCAGCGCGCGGATCATCTGCGAGTGGCACAGATAGCAGCCGTTCTGCACGTACACATCGCGGCCCATCAGACGCAATGCGTCGTACGGATGTACACCCGGCGGCGCCTTCACCGAATGCGCCTCCATGAACAGCGGCGTGATTTCCGCCAGGCCGCCGATCGAAACCATGATCGCGATCAGGATACCGAGCAGGCCGGCATGCTTCTCGATCACTTCGAAATGTTTGTAGGCCATGGCGTGCGCTCCTCAGCCGGCTGCTGGCAGGGGGGCGGGCACCTGGTGGGGCACCGGCTCGGGAATCGGCACCGGGATCGGTTTGATCAGGTGATGACGTGCATCGGAGGCGGTGTGCCACAGGTTCCACGCCATCACCCACATGCCGGACAGGATGAACAAGCCGCCGGCCCAGCGGATCAGGTACATCGGCTTGATCGCGATCAGGCTGTCGAGGAAGCCGTAGCTCAGTGCGCCGTCGGGCTGGGTGGCACGCCACATCAGACCTTCGGTGACGCCGGCGGTCCACATCGAACCGACATACAGCAGCGTGCCCGTCATGTGCAGCCAGAAATGCAGTTCCATGCTCTTGCGCGAATGCATCTCGGGGCGACCCAGCGCGCGTGGCGCCATCGCGTAGAGCGAGCCGATGGTGATCATCGCGACCCAGCCGAGCGAACCCGAATGCACATGGGCGATCGTCCAGTCGGTGTAGTGCGACAACGAGTTCACCGTCTTGATCGCCATCATCGAGCCCTCGAAGGTGGCGGCGGCGTAGAACACCAGCGACATCACCATGAACTTGGCGGCCGGGTCCATCTTCAGCCTGTGCCATGAGCCATTGAAGGTGAGCAGGCCGTTCGCCGCCGAACCCAGGCTCGGCATCAGCAACACCAGCGAGAACGCCATGCCGATCGACTGCACCCAGTCCGGCAGGGCGGTGTACATCAGGTGGTGCGCGCCGGCCCACATGTAGACCGAGATCAGCGCCCAGAAATTGACGATCGAGAAGCGGTAGCTCCACAGCGGTTGCTGGGCCTGACGTGGCACGAAGTAATACATCATGCCGAGGAAGCCGGCGGTGAGAAAAAACGCGACCGCGTTGTGGCCATACCACCACTGCACCATGGCATCGACCACGCCGGAGTAGATCGGATACGACTTCGCCCACGACACCGGCAGCGCCAGATGGTTGACGATGTGCAACAGCCCCACGGCGATGATGAAGGCGCCGTAATACCAGTTCGCCACGTAGATGTGCTTGATGCGCCGGCGCGCCAGGCTGGCGAAGAACACCACGCCGAAACTCACCCACACCACGGCGATCAGGATCGCGATCCACCATTCCGGCTCGGCGTACTCCTTGCTCGTGGTCAGCCCTGCCGGCATCGACACCATCGCCAGCACGCAGATCAGCTGCCAGCCCCAGAAGGTGAATCCGGCCAGCTTGCCCAGCGCCAGTCGTGCGTGGCCGGTGCGCTGCACCACGTAGTAGCAGGTACCCATCAAGGCCGAGCCGCCGAACGCGAAAATCACGCCGAAGGTATGGTCCGGACGCAGCCGGCTGAAGGTGATGAACGGAATATCGAAATTCAGTGCGGGCCACATCAGCTCGGCGGCGATGTACACGCCGACCGACATGCCGATGATCCCCCAGACCGCGGCGGCCAGCAGGAACTGGCGCACGACCTTGTCGTTGTAGTACTCGGTGTTCGGCATGGACTGCACCCGGAGTGAAGATCGCATTGTGTCGATGAACCACGACAACTTTTTGACCTGGATCAATTGGCGGCGGCAGTCGGTTGGAAAAGCCTGTGGTGTGTTGTCGCAGCAAGGCTCCTGTCGAATGTGCGCGCTGTCGCGGGGGAAGTCCATCCCGTTATGGATAACCATCAGTGATGGTCGAGATGCATTTTCGAGCACGGCCACCCGCGAATCCCGGCGGCTCGGTGCACGCGACGAGCTGATCTGGATCAACGGCAGGCTCGCCGCTTTGCCGCACACTCGGCGCTGGCGCTCTCATCGAGGCATCCATGACTCATGTCGTCACCGACAACTGCATCAACTGCAAACACACCGATTGCGTCGAGGTCTGCCCGGTCGACTGCTTTCACGCGGGGCCGAATTTCCTGGTGATCGATCCGGACGAGTGCATCGATTGCACGCTGTGCGTGGAGGAGTGTCCGGTGGGCGCGATTTACCCCGAGCTCGATGTGCCTGCCGGGCAGGAGATCTTCACGGCGATCAACGCTGAACTGGCGCGCGAGTGGCCGGTGCTGGCCAGCAAGATCGCGGCGATGGAAGAGGCCGCCAAGTGGGATGGTGTGCCAGACAAGTTGCCGTTGTTGAAGCGTCGGCTGGATGAGTGAACAGGCGGATCGTCTGCTGGTGCGCTGATGGGCGCATAGTTGTTGAGTTCAGGTAGCGATGGACGAAGAGCGGGTCTGGTTTCTTCCCTTCGATGGAACGCCGATGGAGTGGCGCTGGATTCGCTCGACCGACGGGCTTTGCCTTGCCGGAAACTCGCAGTCATCCGCCACACCGGGAGAACACGATGAACGACGCCGCACAACCCCTGACCGACGACGATACGGCACTCTCCCCATGGTGGTTGCGCACGATCGCGATCGTGATGGTGCTCGGCTTCGCCGGCTTGCTCGCGATCACCTTGCTGGCCTATCGCAATGCGCCACCGATTCCGGCGCAGGTCGTGGATGCGCAGGGCCAAAGTCTGTTCAGCGGCGACGACATCCGCCAGGGCCAGGCGGTCTTCCTCAAATACGGCCTGATGGACAACGGCAGCATCTGGGGTCACGGCGCCTATCTGGGGCCGGACTATTCGGCCGAGGCACTGCACCGTCTGGGCGAGGACACCGCGGCCGCCTTCGCCATGCAGCAATACACCCAGCCGCTCACCGCGCTGGATCCACAGCAGCTGGCCGCCGTGCATGCCGCCAGCGCGGTGGCACTCAAGACCAATCGCTACGACGCGCAAACGCGCGTGCTGAAACTGATCGAGCCGGAGGCGGCGGCCTATCGCCAGCAGATCGGTTACTGGACGGACTACTTCAAGGACCCGAGCAAGAACGGCGGACTCAAGCCCAATCTGATCACCGACCCGACCGAACTGCATCAGTTCACCGCTTTCGTCACCTGGGCTGCATGGGCTTCAGTGGCCAAGCGACCGGGCACCGAGGCTTCGTACACGAACAACTTCCCGTACGATCCCAGCGTCGGCAACGTGGCAACGCCCAACGCGCTGTTGTGGAGCGCGCTGAGCCTGCTGGTGCTGCTGGCCGGTATCGCCACCGTGTTGCTGGCGTTCGGCAAGTTCGACTACCTCGGCTGGATCAGTCGCGGTCACACCATGCATCCACACCTGATTCCGGGCCAGTCCAGCGCCGGCCAACGCGCGCTGGTGAAGTTTTTCGTGGTGGTCAGCCTGCTGTTTCTGATGCAAGCCCTGGTCGGCGGCGGCGTCGCGCACTTCCGCGCCGATCCGGGCAGCTTCTATGGATTCCAGCTGGAGAACATCTTCCCCAGCAACCTGTTGCGTACCTGGCATCTGCAGACCGCAATTTTCTGGATCGCCACCGCCTATGTCGCCGCCGCACTGTTCCTGGGCCGCTCACTGCGCAGCGACGAGCCGCGCTGGCTGGCCGGCTGGATCCATCTGCTGTTTGCCGCGTTCGTGATCGTCATCGGCGGCAGCCTGCTCGGCGAGTGGGCCGGCATGGCGCAGAAACTGGGTACCTGGTGGTTCTGGCTGGGTGACCAGGGTTGGGAGTATCTGGAACTGGGGCGAATCTGGCAGTACCTGTTGGTGGTCGGCCTGCTGGTGTGGTTTGCAATCCTGTGGTGCCTGGCGCGTCCGCGTGCGGTCGCCCATGTGGCAGCACGACCGCTGGCGAAAATGTTCCTGTTCGCCGCGATCGCGATCCCGGTGTTCTACGTGCCAGCCTTGTTCTTCGGTGCCAAAACCAACTTCACCGTAGTCGATACCTGGCGCTTCTGGATCATCCATCTGTGGGTGGAGGGTTTCTTCGAGTTCTTCGCCACCACCGTGGTTGCGTTGACCTTCTACCAACTCGGGCTGGCAAATCGCAACGTGGCGTTGCGGGTGATCTACCTCGACGCGATTCTGTACTTTCTGGGCGGGCTGATCGGTACCGGGCATCACTGGTATTTCAGTGGCCAGAGCAACTTCAACATGGCCATGTCGGCGATGTTCTCGGTGCTCGAAGTGGTGCCGCTGACCCTGCTCACGCTGGATGCCTGGGATTTCGTCAACGCCACCAAGAACAAGATCGACGTCGACGGCAGGCCGACACGCGTGCCACACAAGTGGACGTTCTATTTCCTGATGTCGGTGGGCTTCTGGAACTTCGTCGGCGCCGGCATGTTCGGCTTCTTCATCAACCTGCCGATCGTCAGCTATTACGAGGTGGGTACGCAGATCACGCCGACCCATGGCCACGCGGCGCTGATGGGTGTATTCGGCATGTTGGCGCTGGCGCTGATGGTGTTCGTGCTGCGCCAGACCAGCAGTGACGAGCGCTGGCCCGGGATCGAGAAGTACGTCAAGGTCGGATTCTGGGGTACCAACATCGGCCTGGCGCTGATGTTGTTGCTGAGCCTGTTTCCCAGCGGCCTGCTGCAGCTGTGGGACGTGGTGCAACACGGTTACTGGCACGCGCGCAGCGTCGACTACATGAGCATGCCGCGATCGCGAGTGATCGAGTGGCTGCGCCTGCCAGGCGATCTGGTCTTCATCATTTTCGGTGCGACACCGCTGGTGATCGCGTCGATCAAGGGCTGGCTGGGCGTGCGCGCAGCGGCGCGCGCGGCGCGCTGAGCAGATCCAGGACATGAAAAACCCGCGTCGATGAGCGGCGACGCGGGTTTCGTTTGATGCGGAAAGCAGCTTACTTCGCGATCACGCGGACCATTTCCAGGCACTTGTTGGAGTAGCCCCATTCGTTGTCGTACCAGCTCACCAGCTTGACGAAGGTGTCGTCGAGCGCGATGCCGGCATCGGCGTCGAAGATCGAGGTGCGTGCATCGCCGCGGAAATCGGTGGCGACGACCTTGTCCGTCGTGTAGCCGAGTACACCCTTCAAGGCGCCCTCGCTCTGCGATTTCATTTCGGCGCAGATTTCCGCATAGGTGGCGGGTTTCTCCAGCTCGACGGTCAGGTCGACGACGGAAACGTCCGATGTCGGCACGCGAAACGACATGCCGGTGAGTTTCTTGTTGAGCTCGGGAATCACCACGCCCACCGCCTTCGCAGCGCCAGTGCTGGAGGGGATGATGTTCTCCAGAATGCCGCGGCCACCACGCCAGTCCTTGTTGCTCGGGCCGTCGACGGTCTTCTGCGTCGCGGTGGTGGCATGCACGGTGGTCATCAGGCCGCGCTTGATGCCCCACTTGTCGTTGAGAACTTTTGCCAGTGGCGCCAGGCAGTTGGTGGTGCAGCTGGCGTTGGAAATGATCGCTTCGCCGTTGTACTTCTTGTCGTTGACGCCGAACACGAACATCGGCGTGTCGTCCTTGGACGGTGCCGACAGAATCACTTTTTTCGCGCCCGCGTCCAGATGTTTCTGCGCGGTGACCTTGTCGAGGAACAGGCCGGTGGATTCGATCACCACCTCGGCGCCCACATCGCCCCACTTCAACGCGGCCGGGTCGCGCTCCTGGGTCAGGCGGATCGTCTTGCCGTTGACCACCAGATGGCCACCCTCGATCTTCACGTCGCCCTTGAAGCGGCCGTGCACCGAGTCGTAGCCGAGCATGTAGGCAAGGTAGTCCGGCTCCAGCAGATCGTTGATCGCCACGATCTCGATGTCGTTGCCGAAGTTCTGCACGGCAGCGCGCAATACGTTGCGGCCGATGCGGCCGAAGCCGTTGATGCCGACCTTGATGGTCATGGGAGCTTTCTCCAGTGCGATGGGACCAATGCCAATGAACGATGTGCGGCGGCGACCGCGCAACGGCTTTTCAGCCACAAATATTACAATGAATGCATGAATGCCGTGCTGTCGCTGGAATGTAAATGACCCTGTGGCAGACTGGTCGACCCTCTCCCGGACCCACGCCATGCCGACACCACGCCGTCTTCTCGTTGTCCTGCTGCTGTCGCTCGCGCTCGTTTCCATGGCACAGGCGTGGGGGCCGCTCGGCCACAGCGTGATCGCGGAGCTGGCACAGCGGCACCTGAGTCCGTCCGCCGAGGCAGAGGTCGAACGGCTGCTGGCGCCGGAGCACACCACCACGCTGGCCGATATCGCCAACTGGCCCGACCAGATTCAGGACGATCCCGCACTGGCGATGCTTTGGAAACAGACACGCAGCCTGCACTACGTTGATTTCCTCAGCGGCGACTGCCACTACGTGCCGCCGCGCGAATGCCGCGACGGCCGCTGCGTTGTCGCAGGCCTGCAGCACTACGTGCAGGTGCTCGGGGATCGCAGCCAGTCCGACCAGGCGCGCCGCGAGGCGCTGAAATTCGTGGTGCATTTCGTCGGCGATATCCACCAGCCGCTGCACGCCGGCTCGCGCAACGACAAAGGCGGCAATACCTATCAGGTGCAGTTCGATGGCAAAGGCAGCAACCTGCACAAGGTGTGGGACTCGGGCATGCTCTACAGCCGCGGTCTCGACTGGAGAGCCTACGCGCAGCGTCTCGATGCAGACGCTCCGGCGCGTCTGCCCGATCCGATCGCGCCCCTCGACAATCCGTATGCCCAGTGGGCGGAAGAGTCCTGTCGCATCACCACGGAAGCTGGCTTCTATCCCGCCGGACACAGCATCGACGCGCGCTATGTCCAGGCCGAATTGCCGGTGGCCGAACAACGCCTGCGCGAAGCCGGCCGCCGTCTGGCCGAAGTGCTGAATCTCGCGTTGTCGAACTGACCGGCGAGTCGGTGGCAAACCATTCAACGGGCCGGACGTCCCGTCGTGCGGGTGTCGCCGTTCACCGCAGGGTCGCCGCGACTACCGATGTTGCGATCACGGAAGTCGACCATTTTCCGATACGTCTTGATCCGGTGCGCCTCGATGAAGAAGCCGTGGCCTTCGTCAGGCTCGGCCTGCGTTTCATGGACGATGTGTCGACGGTCCGGGGCGCTGCTGAATTCGCGAAAATCCTTGAACGGCACGGGCCGATCTTCGCCACCGTGGATCCGCAGCAGGTGCGCCCTGATCCGGGCAATGCCTGCCGGCGTCGAATGCGCCATCAGGCTGACAGAGTCATCGCCCATGGCCTGGCGCATGACATGCGCACCCGCGTCGGATGCCTGCGAGTCGCTCGGCACGCAGATGACCGCAAGGCTTTGGACGGAAACTTTGATGCCTCGACCACGCAGAGGCCATCGGGGGAGATTGCCAGACGTCACTCATCTGCTAGCCTGAGTCCATGAACGCCATCACCCAGACACCCAGTCTGCGACGCACCAAGATCGTCGCCACCCTCGGCCCCGCCACCGATGTGCCGGGCATGCTCGAGAAGATCATTGCCGAGGGCATGAATGTCGCCCGGCTCAACCTTTCGCACGGGGCTCCTGACGACCATCGCGCGCGCGCGGCGGCGGTGCGCAAGGCAGCGTTGGCGGTGGGTGTCGAGGTCGGCATCCTGGCCGACCTGCAGGGACCGAAGATCCGCGTCGAGAAATTCGCCGGCGGACCGGTGCAGTTGCAGGAGGGCGAGGACTTCGTACTCGACTGCCGCCCCGACGCGCCGATGGGCGATGTCACCCGCGTCGGTGTCAGCTATCACGAGTTGCCGCAGGACGTGCATCCCGGTGACGTGCTGCTGCTCGACGACGGCCTGATCGGGCTGACGGTGATGGCCATCGTCGGGGCGGAGATCCATTGCAAGGTGCTGATCGGCGGCCGCCTGTCCGACCGCAAGGGGCTCAATCGCCAGGGCGGCGGGTTGTCGGTCGAGGCGCTGTCGGACAAGGACCGCTCGGACATCAAGCTGGCCGCCGAGATCGGCGCCGACTTTCTCGCGGTATCGTTCGTGCGTTCCGCCGCGGACATGGACCAGGCCCGTCGTCTGCTGCACGAGGCCGGCGGCAATGCCGCGCTGGTGGCCAAGATCGAACGCGCCGATGCGATTCCGGTGCTCGGCGAAATCATCGACGCATCCGACGTGGTGATGGTCGCGCGCGGCGATCTCGGCGTCGAAATCGGCGATGCCGAACTGCCTGGCCTGCAGAAAAAAATCATCCGCGAAGCGGTGCAGCGCAATCGCGCGGTGATCACCGCCACGCAGATGCTGCAGTCGATGGTGCGCTCGCCGATCCCCACCCGCGCCGAAGTGCTCGACGTCGCCAACGCGGTGATCGACGGCACCGATGCGGTGATGCTGTCGGAGGAATCCGCTGCCGGCGCTCATCCGGACAAGGCGGTGGCCGCACTGTGCCGTATCTGTCTGGGCGCCGAGCGGCAGTTCGAACCGAAGGAGGACCTGACCACCGGCGGGCATCGGTTGGATCGCACCGACCAGGCGATCGCGCTGGCCGCGATGCTGCTGGCCGGCGAACTCGGCGTGCGTGCGATCGTCGCACTGACCGAGTCTGGCGCGACCGCACAGTGGCTCTCGCGCTATCGCACCGCCATCCCGATCTATGCGTTGTCGCCGCTGGCGGATGCGCGTCGACGCATGCTGGTGCTGCGCGATGTGCGACCGGTGGAATTCGTGCACGTCGGCTTGAATTCTGCGGCGACCGCGCGGGCCGCGGTGCAGCAACTGTTCCAGCAGGGCCGCCTGACCGAAGGCGACCGGGTGGTGCTCACCCACGGCGATCACGTTGGTCGCGGCGGTGGCACCAACACGCTGAAGCTGCTGTCGGTCGGTGCGGACGGCATGGTCGAAAGCCTGCGCGATCTTTGATCCAGCGCAGGATCGGACATCCCGAAACCGCGTAATCCTGCCCGGAGACAAGATGAAGACCACGCTGTATACCGTGCTTTGTGTGGCGATCCGGTTGGGTGCGGTGTTGATGGCGGTGGGTGTGTTCGAGCGGCTGCCCGGCATCTTTTTTTTCAACGGCGACGCGCATTACCCGCTCCCGGCACTGCTGATGGAAGCATTCACACTGCTGCTTGCGTTCGTGCTGTGGCTGCGCCCGGGTCTGTTGGCGTGGTGGGCAGTGGGCGGCAAGCGCCAGGAAATCCTGGAAAGCCCGATCCACGCCGACCAGCTGCACTACGTGGCCTACTCTGTACTGGGTGCGTGGCTGGTGATCAGCGGAGTGGCCGGTTGCTTCGGCCATGGCACGATCATTCTGCTGCTGCTGCGTCAGGCTTCCTACGACGGTGCTGGAGAGGCCGTGCCCAACGCGGAGTGGCACTGGATGGTTCAGTACGGTGTGACGGCAGTGGCCGGGATTGTGCTGATGTGCGGTTCGCGTGGCCTGATCGGCCTGTTTCAACGGCTGCGTGGCTATCCACACTTCATGCTCGCGAAAACGGATCCCGACATCGTCACCACACAGGACAGCTAGACTGTCTGCACGAGGGTTTCCCCGCCCCGTCCAGGAGATCGCCATGAAAACGATGTTTGATCCGCTCCGCCAAGGTCTGGTGCTGGCTTTGACGCTGGGTTTCGGGGCGCCCCTGCTGGCGCAAGCGCACAAGGTCGAGCAAAAGGATCTCTACCGTTACTGGATCCTGCTCAACACCCAGGTCCAGATGGATGCGCCAAATGGCGGTCTGAATCTGGACAAGCCCGGTTGCGCGGCGGTGACATACACGGTCGGCTCCGACGGTGTGCCGATGAACGTGCAGGTGGCGAAGGTGGAACCGAAGAGCGACCTGGGGCCGATGGCGCGCAGCGCAGTGTCCAATTTTCGCTACGGCCCGTCACTGAGCAACCATATCGGCGACCCGGTGGCCACGTATTACATCGTTCCGTTCAATGCGCCAAAGGACAAGGCGCAGATGCAGCAATTGATGGACGCATGCAGGCTTCCGGGCTACAGCCCCTAGCAACCGCCGTCGTCAGGCCGGCGTCCAGCCGGACGACCGCTCATGCGATCTGGCCTATAATGCCCGTTTGAGCCCGCTGCTTCTCGCGAGAAGCAGCCTTTCCCATGTGCTGGCAGGCATCGACCTGGCTACGCGGAGTCGTCATGAGTATTGAAGATCTTGAAAGCATCGCCCTGGCGATGGTCGCGCCCGGCAAGGGCATCATCGCCATCGACGAATCGACCAATACCATCAAGAAGC
>JBDTZX010000557.1:0-4449 GCA_040004895.1 Rhodanobacter sp.
GTAAAGCATGCACCTTCCCTGCGGCCGACGCCGTGGAAAGTTGACCTTGCCCCGGGTATCGCGACAGGAGTGTACTTTCACCAGGCGGTCTCAAGCATGTCAGTGTTCACGTGAGTTTGCGATCGGGCTACTTGAGGTGACGACCTGGGTGAACTTCATTCCGGATTTGCCGGATGCGTCGGAAATTGTCACAGATACCTTTCTGCACCGACTCACATGGCTTTTGTAGATGTTCCCTAGTGAACGGGACTTCTTTCCTTCCGGACCTCCAGATCGCCTTGGCGTGCACCGGGTACGACGTTCCAGTCCTTGCTCAAGGTGAGCTTCCAACCGTCTCCATTGCGGCGTGACAGATCGATACCGGCCACTGAAACGTTTGCCGTGCGAGCGGTCTGACTGACCAGCGCGTCTCCGGTTACCTCGAGTACGCCCCAGTCGTCGGTCAGTCGCAGGGTGGGGTAGACCATCCCGAGCTCGCCCAGCGGTTGCAGGGTTTGCGGATTGAACTGGAAGTTGCTGTGGTTGAGCGGCAGGGTCAGCACCGCACCATCGACCAGCCGCGCTTTCAGTGCGGCAAGTCGCACTCGCTTGGCCTCGTCACGTCTTACCTCGTGGGCGTGCAGCGCGCCGTCCTGGTCGTAGAATTTTTCACGGGCATCGAGTGTGGCGAATGCCGGCGGTGGGAGATGCAGCGCCAGACCAAGCAGCTGGTCCAGTCGTTTGCCGGAGGTGAGCTTGTGGCGCCACGCAGGGTCAGCCTGATCCAGCAGCAGGCCATAGGCTGGGCCGGTGGCATAGGCGAAGGAACGCACGAACGAGGGCGCCTGCACGAACTTGGAGAGATCCCTGATGGCATAGCTGACGCGAGCTTTCGGCGCGTCCAGCCCAAGCCGCACACCGGTGTATTCCGCCACGCCTTCGTTCGCTTCGAGGGCGCCTTCCCCCTCGGCCGACCCAGGAAAAAGCCGGTAACGCTGATGCCGGAACAACAGCGCATCGGATAGCGCTGCACGGCGCTCGGCCGCTGTGGGCGCGTGCAGCGCCGCGGCCAGGGCACGCCACTCCAACTGCAGCAGATAACGCCCTTGCAGCGTGTCCAAGTGTCGGTTGTCGCCTTCGTGCAGCGCGACTCCCAACTCCGGCTGGATCCGGTGGAACAGCTCGTGGGCGATCATCACGTGACGCTCCGCGTTTTCTTGCGGCAACGGCCACATGATCTCCGTCCAGCGAATACCGGTCCACTCGATCGAGGTATTGGCTACGATCTCCGAGCTCGGCATGACGCCGGTAAAGACGCTGCCCGATGCCTTCAATCCGCCCTGGACATCGGCGTGATTGGTGATGATGGCGTTGTCGGCCGGATCGATCAGCAGCATCGGCCCGCACAGTGTGTGACCCCACAGGGCACCGGCATCACGAGTACAGATTTGTCGGGCTTCATCAAATACCTTGGCCGCTCCAGCCGGATCGACAGCAGCTGAGGCTGGCAAGACAACGAGTGCGCAAAGGCACAGCGCTGCCGAAAGAAGCCGGGGTGAAAGACGGGCTGCAAAAATCGGGTGGAATGACATGACGAGCGCCTCTACGATGGGTGTCGTAGTTTGTACGATCGACATCGTACTTTGTCAATCCCCGTCATTGATTTCAGCGACGGGCGGTCCATTCGATGCGTCCCTGGGGCGTTACCGTCAACGCCAGGATCGGTCTGCGCAACGTATCCATCAGCGTTACGCGATCACCCTGTTGCAGGATGCGGTCTCTTGGCAGCGATTGTTTGCCGACGCTTGCGGCGAGGATCCGGCCCTGCCGGATCAGCAGCGCGAACGAGCCAGCGTCGTCATGCGCATCAACCACCATGGCGGCTCCGAAAATGCTCGCGTTGTAGACGTCTGCCATTGACGGATCGGCGCGCCCCAGCCGCCCACCGCCCAGCGCCATCAAACACAGGAACGACACAACCACAGCTACCATGCGCAATCGGGCAGGCGGTGGCTCCTTCGGATCCAGCCCGAGTAGTCGATGTACTCGAGTTGTGAGCTCGCCTCGGCCAGTGATCGCCATGCTCAGGCCGGAACGTGCAGGCTTTGCCGCCAAGTGCACCAGTGCCCGGGCCAGACTCGTCGGTGACGCGCCGTGGCGCACCGCAAACGCATCGCAGCAGAGCTCGCGCTCACGCGCTAGGTGGCGATACAGCGACCACGCCGCGGGCTGAAACCAAAGCAGCGCCAGAACCATCCGCTGGATCAGATTCCAGCCGAAATCCCCCCGCTGCACATGCGCCAGCTCGTGCAGCAGTACGGCTTCGGACTCGGCATTGGAAAGGCGTAGTGCCAAGTCACGCGGTGTCAGCAACACCGGACGTCGCCAGCCGACGATGCGCGGTGCCGGGATATCTGCCACGTGCACTGTCGGTGCGTGCATGCCAAGACGCTCGCGTGCCAGTCTCTGCACCGTTTTCGCCAGGATGGTCGGCGCGGGTACATGTTGAAGTCTGGCAAGCTGATACACGTCACGGATGAGCCGCAGCAGCATCACGGACGCACCCGTCAGCCACAAGCTGGTCAGCAGAACACAAAGTCGCAGCCATTCGCGATTGTCCGCCATCAGCGACGACAACCTGGCAACCGGTGAGCCTGATGCGGGCGGCACGCCCATGCCCGCGATCGTCCAGTGCAGAATCGCCATCGTCAGTGTCGGAAGCGTCAGCAGCACGACCAGATGCGTGCAGGCCACGCGATACCGGACATCGGCAGTGGCCCGGCCCATGGCTCTCTCCCAGAGCAGCCACGACATGAGCACCAGACCACCCTGCAGCGCCACCGCCAGCAGCATCCACACCTCAAGCCGGGCGAGGTAGGCAAGCGTGAAAAAATTCACGACTTTCCCTCCAACCTCTTGATCAATGCCTTCAGCTGTGCAAGCTCCTCGGAGTCTACGGGTCGGGCATCCAGCGCCTGCATCGCCAGCGCCATCGAGGAGCCGGCGAAAGCACTGTCCATCCAGCCTCGCACCAGCCGGTTCAACGTGGGCCGTTCAGAAACGCTAGCGGTATAGACGTGTTGGCGCGCATCCTCGGACCGGCTCACCAACCCCTTTGCCAGCATATTCTGCATGATCTTCAGCGCACTGGTATAGCCAATTTCGGTATCGGCATAGACCGCCTCGTGCACCCCACGCACGGTTGACGGACCTTCACGCCAGAGAATGCGGAGAATCGCCAGTTCCGCGGCGGTAGGGGCAGGGGTCTTCATGATCGAAGCATGCAGCGAGTACGGGAATCGCGCAACAAAGCGCAGCTCGCTTCGTTAAAAATGTCCACGCCCTCGGCGTCACGCAATTGAAATTTGCACGATGTCGATGCTTGCTGCGTCGTCAAGCAAAGGAGCTCGTTGGGCGGATTTCTTGCGGCATCCAGCGCGGCTCCGTTGTACCAAAGGCAAATCGTGTTCTTGCTGACCATGTGGATTCTCCTGGTTGAGAGTGGCGGGAAGCCTTAGCGACAGCTCAATCGGAGCCCTGCCGGATCGTCGCCGGCAGCTGCAGATTCAATGCATGCTGCTGCACCTGCCACGCGTTCAGTTGGACTTGATCGATGGCTGGTTGCTCGTCGATGGCGGACAGTCGTCGTTTCCGATAGAGGGAGAGGGGGAGTCAAGTGGCGCCGATATCTGGAAAAGTCGTCGGGACCCATCCGGCGGCGCGATAGAATGACGTGGTCGGGTTGAGATGAAAAAGGTCAGGGATCGTTTTTCTTCAACGGTGCACAAGGACTTGTTCCAGTCATCTTTGTGGACACGTTTTTGCGTGAAGCCTATTTCCAGAAGGGAACTTTGTGTCGAAACGTTCAACGAGAATAGTCCGGGCAACACTGCTGATCGCATCCATGCTGGTACTGATTGTCGTCGGCCTGATCGCCTGGAAGCGGCCGGATCGGGCGCTGCGGGTAGCCACTGCGAATGTGGCGCAAACGCTGTGCGCGGGCGTGTTTGTCTCAGGTCAGGCACCGGGCAGGGTGTTCGAGGAGAACATCGCACCGATTGCCGGTATGCATTTCCTGCTGCCACACCTGCGGTACACAGTGGACAGGACGCAGCGGGCGATTACAGCGACTTGGCATGGTCACTTCGCCGGCGTGGCGACGTGGTATCCAACTTACGGCTGCGCCTTGCCAACCACAACGCCCGACGTAGAGACACTGCGAGCCGCTCATGCTGTTGCTGCTGAAGAGACAGATCCACAAACGCCCGTGGTCACCAGCCAAGACCCGGCGATCCAGGCCGCGCTGACTCGCGCCTTTGCCGAACCGTCCAGCGGGCCACAACGGCGCGTGCATGCAATTGTGGTAATGCATGACGGGAAGATCATCGCCGAGCGCTACGCCGCGGGCTTCACTGCGCAGACGCCGCAACTCGGCTATTCGATGAGCAAGTCGGTAGTGAACGCGCTGCT
>JBDTZX010000090.1:0-15086 GCA_040004895.1 Rhodanobacter sp.
TCGCTTTCACGTCGATGCAGTCGCACATCCGGACGCCGCCGCAATACACCGGTGGCCGAACACGGCGCGTCGACCAGAATCCGATCGAACAACGTGTGTTTCCACCAGTTCGTCGGCATGCCGGCATCGCCAATCACGATTTTCGCATCCAGCCGCAGGCGCATCAGATTCTGACGGATGCGTTCGGCGCGCTTCGGATCGAGCTCCAGCGCCGTCAGGTCGATATGCGCGCGTTCAAGCAGGTGACAGGCCTTGCCGCCGGGAGCAGCGCAGGCGTCCAGTACGCGCAGCCCATCACGCAGGTCGGCCAGGTCGGCCGCAACCTGTGCGGCGCCGTCCTGTACCGCGAAAGCGCCCTCGTCGAAACCGGGCATGCGGGTGACGTCGGTGCTATGCGGCAGGATCAGCGCATCGACGAGCCACGGGTGATCGCAAGCGGCGTAGCCGGCCGCCTGAAACTGCTCGAGCAAGATTTGCGGCGAGCTGCGCTGGCGATTGACGCGCAGCATCAGCGGCGGCTCCCGGTTGTCGGAGGCCATTACCGCGTCGGCCTGTGCAGGCCAGTCGCGGGCGAGCGCGTCGGCCAGCCATGCCGGGTGGGCGTGGCGGGTCTGCGGCTTCGCATCGAGCTGCGCGATCAGGGTTTCGCGTTCGCGTTGCCAGCGACGCAGCACCGCGTTGACCAGGCCGGCCAGCTGCGGCCGCTGCAGCGCGCGCACGGCCTCGACCGTGGCCGCCACCGCTGCGTAGTCCTGCAGTTCCAGGATCTCCAGTTGCACCAGCCCCAGCACCAGCAGCGCATGCACCGCGGGATCCTTGTGGCGCAGCGATTTTTCCAGCAGTCCGTCGATGGCCGCATCGAAACGCAGCCACCAGCGCGATCCCTCGCTGAGTAGCGCCATCAACAGCGCGCGATCACGAGGGTCGCTCAGCCTTGGCGCATGGCGTTCCATGACCTCGCGCAACGAAGCGCCGCGCATGGCTATCTCTGCAAGCCCTTTGGCGGCCAGCGCGCGGGTATCGATCTTCATCGGGAAGCGCGCAATTCAGGTCGCGCGTTGAGATAGTCCGCCGCGCTGATGCGCTTGCCGCCGGCCCGTTGCACGGACGTCACGCGCAGCGCACCCTGAGCGCAGGCAATGGTGACGCCGTCGCGATCTACCGAGAGCAGGGTTCCGGCATCGGCACTGTGGTCGCATACGATCGCCTGCGCTGCCCAGATCCGCAACGATTCGCCCGCAATGGTCGCCTCGGCGACCGGCCACGGATCGAACGCACGCACCTGACGCTCAAGCGCGATGGCGGACCGGTCGAAGTCGAGTCTGGCCTCGGCCTTGTCCAGTTTGTGCGCGTAGACGACGCCGGTTTCGTCCTGGGCACGCGCCATCAATCGTTCGCCGTTCAACGTACGCGCCAGACCCTCGGCCAGCGCATCGGCGCCAAGCATCGACAGGCGGTCATGCAACGAGCCGCCGGTGTCCTGCCGGGTGATCGGCGTGCACCGTTCGAGCAGCACCGGCCCGGTGTCGAGGCCGGCTTCCATCTGCATCAGATCGACGCCGGTTTCGGTGTCGCCGGCCACAATCGCGCGCTGAATCGGGGCCGCACCACGCCAGCGCGGCAGCAGACTGGCGTGCACGTTCCAGCAGCCCAGCCGCGGGATGCTCAATACCTTGCGCGGCAGGATCAGGCCATATGCCACCACGACCAGCAGGTCGGGGCGATGGTCGGCCAATGCCTTTTGCGCCTCGACGGACTTCAGCGATTCGGGTTGCTCGACAGCGATGCCTGTGGCCAGCGCCGCAAGTTTGACCGGGCTGGGCGTGAGCTTGCGCCCCCGGCCCGCCGGGCGATCCGGCTGGGTATAGACGGCCACGACATGGGCCCCGCTGGCTCGGCAGGCTTCCAGGCAAGGCACAGCGAATTCGGGCGTTCCGGCGAAAACAAGGCGCAGGGCTGGTGCGTTCAGACGCGGGCTATTCAAGCACTCGCCGCCTGCTTGCGCTGCTTGTCCAAGCGTTTCAGCAACAGGGTGCGTTTGAGCGACGACAGATAATCGACGAACACCTTGCCGTCCAGATGATCGATTTCATGCTGGATGCAAACCGCCAGCGGCCCTTCGATATCCAGGATGAATTCCGTGCCGCGTACATCCTGCGCCTTCACTTTCACTTTCAGGGCCCGGGTCACATCGGCATACAAGCCGGGAAACGACAAGCAACCTTCCTGGTAGACCTGCGAGCCTTCCCTTTCAAGAATCAGAGGGTTGACCAGCGCCAGTGGATGTTTGCGGTCTTCGCTCATGTCGGCCACCAGCACGCGCTGATGCACGTTGACCTGGGTCGCGGCCAGGCCGACGCCGTTGGCGGCATACATGGTTTCGAACAGGTCGGCGACAAACTGCTTGAGCCGGGCGTCGAATTCGCCAACGGGTTCAGCGCGGGTGCGCAGCCTGGGATCGGGGAACTCGATGATGGACAAAACGGACATGGCTTTCACCTCGGCGCCGAAACTGCGGGCAAATCGGTGAAAACCAAGCCCGGCGGCAACATAGAATGGAGTCGTATTGTACGTGCTCCACAGCGCCGACTGCTGGCGGTTTCTGCCAACTCGCACCTGTTGCGCACCTTAACGGTTCGGTTACACTCGACCGAGCATATGGGGAAGGGGGATTCCCGCCAATGATCAGAAAAATTACCGTGTTGCTGGCCGGCATGCTGGTCACCGTGGCTGTGTATGCGGCCGGAGCGCAACTGCGTGCCAATCACCCCGACACGTACACGGTGCGGCGGGGCGACACGCTCTGGGACATTTCGGCAAGATTCCTCGCCAAACCCTGGCTGTGGCCAGAGATCTGGCAGGCCAATCCGCAGGTGCGCAATCCGCATCTGATCTATCCGGGCGATGTGCTGAATCTTTCCTTCATCAATGGGCCGCGCCTGCGCCTGGAACCTCGCGTGCATGCCGATGGCGAAGCGGTGCCGGCGATTCCATTGTCGGAGTTGCGCATGTTCCTGAAGGACATGCGGGTGATGAATTCCAACGCGGTGCGATCGGCACCGTACGTGGTCGGTCTGGAGGAAGCGCGCCTGCGCGGCGCCGTTGGCCAGAATATCTATGTGCGCGGGCTGCAGGGCGAGCCGGGTCAGCGCTGGGCGATCGTGCGTCCCACACACGTGTTCCGTGGCTTCGAGCAAGGCGATCCGAACGATGCCGAGAACTCGATCGTCAGCCACAGCCTGGACAGCAATGTGGCGATGGTCGATGCACCATGGGCCGAGGATTCCCGCAACGACGGGCACTACGGCCGTGGCGATGACATGGGTGTCGAAGTCAGCGTGATAGGAAATGCCGAGACGCTGCGGACCGGTGACCCGTCAACGCTGCTGCTGCTCGACTCGACCATGGAGATCCGCAGCGGCGATCGCATCATGCCGGTCGACGACGCGCCATACGACGCCTTCTACTACCCGCATGCGCCGAAGTCGGTGCCGAACAATGCACGAGTGATCGGCTTCGCCGATGCGCTGGACGCAGCGGGTTCGCGTCAGGTCGTGATGCTGTCGATCGGCGCCAAGGACGGGGTCGACAACGGCCAGACGTTCACCATGGAGCAGCCGGGCGAGACGATTCACGACGACGTGGCGAACGACAGCTGGCGCCGCGGGGTCGGCAAGCGCGTCACCTTGCCGGACGAATTCGTCGGGCACGTGATGGTGTTCCGCACATTCGACCGGGTCAGCTACGGTCTGATCATGGACAGCCTGCGACCGGTGCACATGGGCAACCGGCTGGTCATGCCGCAATAGTCCGGCCGATCAGCCAGCGCTAGCTGGCGATACTTCCCTACAGCACGGCGCGGCCATCACCGCGCCGTTTCTGTTGGTGCCTGCTACGTAAACTGCAACGCATGAATGACAAGGAAGAAATGCGCGCATGGATGCTGGCGCTGCGGACTCCCGGCCTCGGTCCCGGTGGTCTGCGCGAACGGCTCGCCGAATCTGGCAACGATATCGGGTTGCTGGTTGCGCAATTGCAGCGTCGAGCGCCCTCGATGGAGCCGCTGGCGCGCGACTGGCTGCTGCACCCGGATGACGCGCTGATCGCCACCGACCTCGACTGGCTGGCGGTGCCTGGACATCGCCTGCTGCGTTGCACGGATGCGGATTTCCCGCCGCAGCTGGAGAACATCCCGCAGCCACCTGCCGCGCTGTTCGTGGTCGGCGACGCCGGTTTGCTGCTGCTTCCGCAAGTGGCGATCGTGGGCGCACGCAGTGCCAGCCTGGCCGGGTTGGCACACGCCCGCGCATTCGCCCATGCGTTGGCGCAAGCGGGATTCGCTATCACCAGCGGCATGGCCGACGGGATCGATGGCGCAGCGCACATGGCGACTCTGGATGCTGGAGCAAAGACGCTGGCGGTGGTCGGAACCGGACCGGACCGTGTTTATCCGCGCAAGCACCATGCGCTGGCAAAACGGATCGCCGCCGACGGAGCGCTGATCAGCGAATTTCCGCCCGGGACGCCGGCGCGCGCCGATCATTTTCCGCGACGAAACCGTATCATCGCCGGCCTGGCGCTGGGCACCCTGGTGGTCGAGGCGGGTCTTCGATCCGGTTCGCTGATCACCGCGAGACTGGCCGGCGAACAAGGGCGCGAGGTGTTCGCCTTGCCTGGCTCCATCCATAATCCGCTCGCCCGGGGCTGCCACCGGCTGATTCGAGACGGAGCCCGTCTGGTCGAGGATGCTGCGGAGATTGTCGAGACATTGGCGCCTTCAGCGCGCATGCTTGGAGAAGAGCTGGCTTGTCGGCTGTCGATCGAAGACCCGATTGACCGTTCGGCTCGAACGCTGGGTCGACAGAAGCCGGAATATCGGCAGCTATTGACCGAACTTGGCCACGAGCCGGTGACGATGGACGAACTTGTCCAGCGCACCGGACGATCAGCGGCGGAGCTGTCGTCCATGCTGTTGATGCTGGAATTGGACGCCAAAGTCGAAAGTCTGCCCGGCAATCGCTACCAGCGATTGCCGGGTGATGGCGTGCGGATTTGACAACCGTCTTACGTGATCCATCCACCAGGTTGGTCCGTGCGGGCTTGACAGCCGCTGCCGCGGCATGGTTTCAACTATATATATGTCCGGGGCCGCAAGCTCTGGTGGTTCGCTTACGGAAATCCCGCTTTCATGGCAAAAAACCTGCTCATCGTCGAATCGCCGGCCAAGGCCAAGACGATCAACAAATACCTCGGCAAGGATTTTCACGTGCTCGCTTCCTATGGCCACGTGCGTGATCTGCGGCCCAAGGAAGGCGCGGTGGATCCGGACAACGGATTCGCCATGGCGTATGAGGTGATCGAGCGCAACGAAAAGCATGTCGATGCCATCGCCAAGGCAGCCAAGCTGGCCGACGACATCTATCTGGCGACCGACTTGGATCGCGAAGGCGAGGCGATCTCCTGGCACATCAGCGAGATTCTGAAGGAGCGCGGACTCACCGAAGGCAAGCGGTTGCACCGGGTGGTGTTCTCCGAAATCACGCCGAAGGCGATCAAGGCGGCAGTGGCGGCGCCGCGGCAGCTGTCGCACGACCTGGTCGACGCGCAGCAGGCGCGGCGGGCGCTGGACTATCTGGTGGGATTCAACCTGTCGCCGGTCTTGTGGCGCAAGGTGCAGCGCGGGCTCTCCGCCGGGCGTGTGCAGTCGCCTGCCTTGCGCATGATCGTCGAGCGCGAGGACGAGATCGAAGCGTTCAAGGCGCGCGAATACTGGACCATCGAGGCGCAGCTCAAGCATGCAGACGGCGATTTCACCGCGCGGCTGAGCAAGCTCAACGGCAAGAAGTTCGAGCAGTTCGACCTTACCAGCGAGATCGACGCACTGCATGCACGCGATGCACTGAAGCAGGCTGCCCGCGGACGCCTCACCGTCAGCGAGGTCGGATCCAAGGAGCGCAAGCGGCGCCCGGCTGCGCCCTTCACCACATCCACGTTGCAGCAGGAGGCCGCGCGCAAGCTCGGCTTCACCACCAGCCGCACCATGAAAGTGGCGCAGGGACTCTATGAAGGCGTTGCGCTCGGCGACGAGGGAAATGTCGGCCTGATCACCTACATGCGTACCGACTCCACCATGCTCGGCGACGATGCGGTGGTGGAATTGCGCGCACTGATCGCCCGAGATTTCGGTACCAAGGCATTGCCCGATGGCGCGCAGGTCTACAAGACGAAATCGAAGAACGCGCAGGAAGCGCATGAAGCGATCCGTCCGACGTCGGCGATGTACACGCCAAAAACAGTCAGCGCTTTCCTCAACGACGACCAGCGAAAGCTGTACGAACTGATCTGGAAACGCACCGTGGCCAGCCAGATGATCCACGCCACCCTGAATACGGTGTCGGTGGAATTCGCACTGAAGGATGTGGCCGGTGGCGATGCGTCGTTCCGCGCCAGCGGCACCACCGTGGTCGACCCCGGCTTTCTCGCCGTCTATGAAGAAGGCCGCGACCAGAAAAGTGCCGACGACGAAGACGAAGGGCGCCGCCTGCCCAGGCTTGAGGTCGGTGAGCAGGTTCCGCTGCACGAAATCGCCGCCGACCAGCATTTCACCGAGCCGCCGCCGCGCTACTCCGAGGCCAGTCTGGTCAAGGCGCTGGAAGAGCACGGCATCGGCCGCCCGTCGACCTACGCCAGCATCATCCAGGTGCTGCAGAATCGCGAATATGTGTTCCTCGACAGCCGTCGCTTCAAACCCAGCGATGTGGGCCGTGCAGTCAGCAAATTCCTGACCGTGCATTTCACGCGCTACGTCGATTACGACTTTACCGCCAAGATGGAAGACGAGCTCGATGCAGTCAGTCGAGGCGAGGAGGCTTGGGTTCCGCTGATGGAACGATTCTGGTTGCCGTTCAAGCAGCAGGTCGACGAGAAAACCGAATCGGTCGACCGCAACGAGGCCAGTGGCGCCCGCGATCTGGGTGTTGATCCGAAAACCGGCAAGCCGGTGTCGGTGCGACTGGGGCGCTACGGCCCCTTCGCGCAGATCGGTACCAAGGACGACGAGGAAAAGCCCACCTTTGCCAGCCTGCGCACCGGCCAGAGCATGCATACCATCGCGCTGGCCGATGCGCTGGAGTTGTTCAAGCTGCCGCGCAAGCTGGGGCAGTCGGACAACGGCGACGAGGTGAGCGTCGGCGTCGGCCGTTTCGGCCCGTTCGTGAAACAGGGCAGTACCTATGCGTCGCTCAAGCCGGAAGACGACCCGTACGTGATCGAATTGCCGCGTGCGTTGCAGATCGTGGCCGAGAAACTGGAGATGCTGGCGAACCGGCTCATTCTCGATTTCGGCAATGGCGTGCAAGTCTTGAACGGCCGCTATGGTGCGTACATCACCGACGGGGAAAAGAACGCGCGTATTCCGAAGGAACAGGAACCAAAAGAACTGACCGAGGCGCAGTGCATCGAACTGCTGGCTGCAGCACCGGTACGCAAGGGCCGCTTCGGCAAGAAGATGGCGACCAAGAAGGCCGCTGCCAGGAAAGCACCTGCCGCCACCGCGAAAGCGGCCGCCAAAAAGCCCGCGGCGAAGAAGTCGACGGTCAGGAAAAAAGCGGCCGCCAAAAAGGGCACGGCCAAGAAAACCACCGTGAAGAAAACCGCTTCCAAAAAAGTCGCGACTGCAAAAGCGGTGTCGACAAAAGCCGAGGCCTGACTTGTTGCAGCGCTTCACGCTCGATGAGGTCGATGGTGCAGCTGTCTTGCTGCACGACGGAGGCGTGCTGGCGTATCCCACCGAAGCGGTATTCGGGCTGGGTTGCGATCCCTTCGATCACGCAGCGTTCCAGCGGCTGTTCGCGCTCAAGCAGCGTGCTCCGGCGCAGGGTGTGCTGCTGATCGCTGCGGACTTTGCGGCTATCGAGCCTTTTATCGATCATGCGGCGGTGCCGTCGGAGATCCTGCAGCGAGTATGCGAAAGCTGGCCTGGCCCGCATACATGGATCTTTCCGCGATCGTCGCAGGTGCCCTTGTGGCTGGCCGGCGCGCACACCGGCATCGCATTGCGAATCACCGCTCACGAACCGGCCGCAGCCCTGTGCCGGGCATTCGGCGGCGCGCTGGTGTCGACCAGTGCGAACCCGCATGGGCAAGTCGCGGCCCGCTCGCAACAACAGGTCGTGGAGTATTTCGGCGATCATCTTGATGGCATCCTGAGCGGTCCGCTGGGCGATCAGCAAACCCCGACGTCGATCCGCGACGTGCTATCGGGCGCTATCATTCGCACCTGAGCGTTCAGGGGAGCGCGGTGGCGTGAGGAACGTTGCGCAACCGGCGCGACGTTGCCCGGTCTGCGTCATTCACGTCATGCTTCAACCGTCGGGACAATGCTTCTCCTGCATCGTCATGGATTCACGAATCGGGAGTCACTGCTTGGCCATTGTTTACGAAACCCTTGAGCGCGAGGCGCCGCAGCGATTGCCGCTGCTGAATGCGGCTGGTCCGGACGACACACTCGCGTGGCGCGATGGAAAAGCGGTGAGCGCGGGGACGTTTCTCGCCCATGTGCGTGCGGTGGCAGCGGGCCTGCCGCCAGCTGCGGCGGCAGTCAATCTGTGTGAAGACCGCTACGCATTTCTGGTGGCTTTCTGTGCGATTGCACTGCGTGGTCAGGCCAACCTGTTGCCGTCTTCGCGTGCGCCACAGGCGGTCGATGAAGTCATGGCGGCACATCCGGGCTGCTATGCGGTGGGGGAGCTGGCGCTGTCGCCCGCGCCGGCGGGCTACCAGCGCCTGCCGGTGCTGGATGCGGCGGTCGTGCCGGCCGCGCGCATGGAGTGTCCATCGATTCCCGCCGATCAGGTTGTGGCGATCGGCTATACCTCCGGCTCCACGGGCCTGCCCAGCGCGAACGTGAAAACCTGGCGCAGCTTCCACGCCAGCAACGCTGGCAATCAGGCGATGCTGCGTGCCACTGTCGGCCAGCGTTTCGAGATCGTCGCCACCGTGCCACCGCAGCACATGTATGGCATGGAGATGTCGGTATTGCTGCCGCTGCTGGGTGGCGTTGGCATCCACGCGGGTCGCCCGTTTTTCCCCGCCGACGTGGCTGCCGCGCTTGCCACGGTGCCTTCGCCACGGGTGTTGGTGACCACCCCGGTGCATTTGCGCGCGCTGGTGGAATCGGGCGTGGCGCTTCCACCGATCGCCGCCATGCTGTCCGCGACGGCGCCGATGCCGATCATTCTGGCGGGACTCGCCGAGCAGCGTTTCGACGCACCCTTGCTGGAAGTCTTCGGCTCCACCGAAACCTGTGTCTTCGCAAGCCGGCGCCCGAACGAGAACGAGGACTGGCAGCTGTATGACGGCGTCGTCCTGCATCCGCAACCCGACGGTACCGTGGTCGATGCCCCGCAGCTGTCCACGCCCGTCACTCTGGCGGACATCGTGAGCCTGTCCGCGAGTGGACGTCGATTCCAGTTGCGGGGACGCCACGCCGACATGCTCGAGATCGCCGGCAAACGGGCGTCCCTGGGCGATCTCACGCGCCGGCTGCTGGCGATACCCGGCGTGCAGGACGGCGTGGTGTTGCAACTCGATGGTGGCGACACGCTCGACGTACATCGCATCGCTGCCCTGGTGGTCGCGCCAGGCCTGGATGAGCAGGTGATCCTGGATGCGTTGCGCCGTTCCATCGATCCGCTGTTTCTGCCGCGTCCGTTGCGGCTCGTCGATGCGCTGCCGCGCAACGAAACCGGCAAGCTGCCGCGCATGGCGCTGCTGCGAATGTTGCAGCACGACGCAACGCGCTGACGGTCTTCCCACGCGGCACGCCTGAGCTGCATGCGCGTTTCGCCGCTGCCGCTACAATTCGCACCTGCGCCGGACGGCGCACAGGTGCCTCTGGAGTGCAATCATGAAAGTTCTCGTCATCGGCAATGGCGGTCGCGAGCACGCGCTGGCGTGGAAGATCAGGCAGTCGCCGCAAGTCAGCGAGGTGATCGTCGCGCCTGGCAATGCAGGCACCGCGCACGAGCATGGCGTTCGAAACGTTGATGTGGCTGCACACGACATCGACGGCCTGCTCCGGCTGGCAAGGGACGAGAAAATCGGTTTGACGGTGGTCGGTCCGGAAGTGCCACTGGTGGCCGGCGTGGTCGATCGCTTTCGCGCGGCGGGCCAGCGCATTTTCGGCCCGCGCGCGGTAGCCGCGCAGCTCGAAGGCTCCAAGGCATTCGCCAAGGACTTTCTGTTACGCCACAACATTCCGACCTCGCGCTATGCGGTCTTCACCACGCTGAGTCCCGCTCTGACCTACGTGCGTCAGCACGGTGCGCCTATCGTGATCAAGGCCGACGGTCTGGCTGCCGGCAAGGGCGTGGTGGTGGCACTGACCCTGGCCGATGCCGAGCTTGCCCTGCACGACATGCTCGGCGCGCACAGTTTCGGCGATGCCTCGGCGCGGGTGGTGATCGAGGAATTCCTGGAGGGTGAGGAAGCCAGTTACATCGTGATGAGCGACGGCAGTCATGCGCTGCCCATGGCCAGCAGTCAGGACCACAAGCGCCGCGACGAGGGCGACCTCGGGCCGAACACCGGCGGCATGGGTGCCTATTCGCCGGCGCCCGTCGTCACTCCCGACATCGAGCAGCGAATCCTGAAGCAGGTGATCGAACCGACCCTGCGTGGCATGGCTGCGGAAGGTGCACCGTTCATCGGGTTTCTATACGCAGGTTTGATGATCGATGGCAGCGGCATGCCGAAGGTGATCGAGTTCAACGTGCGCTTCGGCGACCCGGAAACCCAGCCGATCATGTTGCGACTGAAATCCGACCTGGTGGAACTGATCGACGCGGCACTCGATGGGCGCCTGGAACATACCCAGGCGCGCTGGGATCCGCGTCCGGCCATCGGCGTGGTGATGGCTGCTGGCGGCTACCCGGGGAAGGTCCGCAGCGGCGACGTGATCCACGGTCTGGATGCGCCGCGGGTCGATGATGTGAAGCTCTTCCACGCGGGTACGCGGCTGGACGCCCAAGGCCGGGTTGTCACTGCGGGCGGTCGCGTGCTGACCGTATGCGCGCTGGGCCGGGACCTTGCCTCGGCGCGCGAGCAGGCTTATGCGGCGGCGGCCAGGATTCACTACGACGGTGCGTTCTGTCGCCGGGACATCGCCCACCGGGCGCTGCAGCGTCATTGAATGCTGCAATGGGCGTGGACGCCATTTGAACGCGCGATATGAAACCATCACTTCGCTGCATGAATTGCGTACGGCCGCGCATGGGCATGCCGTTGGATGGCTTGACTTTTCCGCGTCGGTATTTTTGGGCTATGCTTGGAACTTCCCCCGCGAAAAAGCCGTGGCGCGCATGCGTCGCATCCATTTCGTGTTTGTTTCCACGTGAAAGAGGTTTTCCCATGCGCAAGATGGTTTTGTCGCTGATGTCGGCAGCAACGCTGGCTCTGGCTGGCTGCAACGGTGGTTCGTCCCAGTCGCAGCAGGCGACGGATGCAGACGCCAATGCGCCTGCGACTGCAGTCACCACAGCGGCCGCTGCGTCCGCCACGCCCGCTGGCCCTGCCAATCAGGTGAGCGGCACGATTTCCCTGCGTGGCGCCGGTACGCTGTCGCCAAATGCCAACCTCGTCGTCAACCTGGTAGATGTTTCATCCACCGCTGCAGGGACCGCGCCGCTGGCCAGCAAGACCGCACCGGCCGGTTCGTTTCCGCAGGCGTTCCAGCTGACGTTCAATCCGGCTGAAGTAAAAGCGAACGACCTCTATGTGGTGCAGGCTTCGTTGACCGACGGCGATCGTCACTACGCGATGCCGATCCAGGCACCCGTGCTGACCAAGGGCAACAAGAACGTTGGCGTGACCGTCGAACTGGTGGCCGAGCAGACACCCGGCGAGAAAGTGCTCGCCGCTTTCACCGATGTGCAGAAACAGATCGGCGGCATGAAGGTCAGCAACGGCACCAAGCTCGACAAGGACATCTCGCGCGGCTGGCAGGTTTTCCGCCAGGGTGGCGAAGTGAAGTTCATCCGCGAGCTGGTCGACTACGGCGACAAGGGTTTTACCAGCACCGACTATGCCTACAAGGGTGGCAACGTCTGGGCCGTGGTTCAGCAGAAGAAGGCGAGCAAGGACGGCAAGGCCACGTCCACGGACACCGCTGGCTGGGACGACAGCGGCGCGCTGGTGCTGAAGCAGCATCAGGCGGGCGGCAGCGCGCAGGAGCTGGACGCGGACACAGCGGCATCGCTGCACAAGCAGGGCGTGTCCATTCTCAACCTGGCGACCAATGGCAAGAAGAAATAACGGACGTCCAGACGTCCATATACATAAAAAGCCGTCCGCGTGAGCGGACGGTTTTTTTGTGCCGGTCTTTCGGTTCAGCGCATCTGATCAGAACAGGATCTTCACGCCCATGTTGAAGCTGTTGTACTTCTGGCTGTCGTCGCTGAAACGACCGCTGTAACCGACCCAGCTGGTTACGCTCGGGGTGAGCTGGGCGGTGACACCGATATCGGCGGTCCCCCAGGTCTTGTCCGGAATGAACCCGGTCAGTTCGAAGGTGCCGTTCATGCTGTTCAGACCGGCGCTGACCAGACGCGGATCAGCCTTGTTGTCATGGTTCCATGCGAGTTCCGCGTATGGCGAGAGCACGGTGTTGCCCGCATCGAAATGACCCTGCAGCCGCCAGCCAAGGCTGCCGATCAGTGCATCGCGCTGTTGCCGGCCGAACCACATCGCACTGCTGTCGTTGCCGTTTTCGCTGTAACCGTTGATCTTGATGCTTTCCCAATCGACGGTCGCGAAGGGGCCCGTCCGCAGATTGCTGAAATCGAACCACCAGCCGCCGGTGAACCCGCCACCCAGGTGCGAGCCATCCGCCTTGCCGGTTTCCGTACGCTGCATGGCACCCAGATCGATGCGGCGGTCGATGTCCTTGAAATTGGACTGGCCGAAATTGACATAGCCGCCCACATACCCGCCACCCTGATGGTAGGTGACATAACCCAGACCGCTGATGTCCTGCAGCTTGTAGCCACCGCCGCCCGAAAAATAGGCGTTGTTCTGGGCGACTCCTAGAGCGACACCCGCGGAAACGTGATCGGTGGCATGCAGGTCTGCGCCGAGCGTCAGATTGACATCGTTGCTGTTGGTTTTGATCACGCCGTTGCCGGCGTCATAGCGCTGACGGCCGTAGTCGATATTGACGAAGGTGCGGCTCTCGCCACCGTCGCTGTCGGCCACCATCTGGTTGCGCACCACACGGTTCTGCACCGTGGTGACCTGCAGCGGGGCTTCGCCGAGCAACGAGATCTGTTCCGGTGCCTGCAGCACGGAGAGCACGTACTGGCTGAGCAACGCATGCGCTGCCGTCGTTGGGTGCACTCCATCGGCAAACACGTAGCTCTGGTCGGTCCCCGGCGCGTAGGTATACGGCAGGCCGGAGCCCTGGGGTCCGCACTGCACCGAACTCGAACCCACACCGCATGCCGGTTGCGTGGCGTTGGTGAATCCGTAAGCCGTCGGATTGGATACCACTTCGGTCAGCAAGGCGTAGGCATTGATAGGAATGATGCCGACCTTCAACTGCCCCAGCCCCGAATTGAGCTGGCCATTGAACAGCTGACTGAGTCCCGCGAGCGAAGCGGCGGCGGACGCCCCCTGTTCGCTGGCCTCGGGTGTGGTTCCGATATTCGGCAGGTTGAAAACCAGAATGTTCTTGACACCGGCGGCCTGCAACTGGCCGATCAGCTTCACTTCCTGCTGCGCGGCCGCCGCGATGGCCGCCTGTGCCTGATCGCCGGTTTCCAGCCCCGATACGCCCGCCTGCGCGGCAACGGCGGCGTTGACCTGCGCCGTGATGATCGGAGTGATCTGCGCGGTGAACGCGGGAACCTGGCTCGGCGGCAATCCGCCCGCCTCGGCAGCGGCCACTTGCGCGGCAACCGCCTGGGCGATCAGCTGTTGCGCAACAGCCCCGCCACCGGCTGCGGTAGCGTGATAGAAAATATCGTTGGCGCCGCCCCAGATCGAGTACAGCGCACCACGATCGACCGAACCGCCTGCGAGATAGGCGTCGACCTGATTTGTCACGGTGGGCACTGCGGCTGGCGTGCCCGGCGAATTCGTGAGCACGCCGGCGCCGCCCCATGCGTAGTCGGTGCCGCCGAGCAAGGATGGATTCAGGGTCAAGCCAAGTTTGCCGGCGACATTCTCGATCCCCACCTTGCCCGGATTGGTGGTGAAGCGCAGCGGTGGCTGGATGCCAGGTGCCGAGGCCAGGGAGATATTGCCGTCGTCGCTGAGACTGTCGCCGAACACGATGACACGACTGAAATCGGTGGCAGCGGCGGCGCCGCTGAAGAGCAAGGTGGCGGCGATGGCGCCGGCGAGTTGGCGAGTGCGAAGCATCGGAAAAACTCCCTCGGGCCGGAATGGCCTTGTTATATGTTCGTTACGTTAATGCACGCCATACGGAAGCGCATGCTGCAACGCAATGCATCCGGCCTGGATCGATGCATCAACGCTTGGCGGCGCGCGCCAATGCGTCGGCAAACACGCTGTTGACCGGCGCTGGCGCCGCGATCGACGCCGGCGGTCCGCCGCCGGAGCGACTGCCGTTGCGCTGATCGCGTGGTGCCGCGGCTTTGCCTTCGACGGGCCGCCCGCTGCGTGGCTGGCCGGGCTCGTCATCCAGCCGCAGGCTGAGTCCGATGCGTTGCCGGGGCAGGTCGATCTCCATCACCTTGACCTTGACGATGTCGCCGGTTTTCACCGCATCGCGCGGATCCTTGACGAAGGTGTGCGACAGCGCGGAAACATGGACCAGTCCGTCCTGATGCACGCCGATGTCGACGAAGGCGCCGAACGCGGCAACGTTGGTGACGCGACCTTCGAGCACCATCCCCGGCTTCAGATCCTTCATGTCATCGACGCCTTCGGCAAAGCTCGGCGCGATGAACTCGGGGCGCGGATCGCGGCCGGGTTTCTCCAGTTCCTTCAGGATGTCGCGCACGGTGGGCAGGCCGAAACGTGCATCGGTGAACTGCTCGGGCTTGAGTCCGCGCAGGAAGCCGGCG
>JBDTZX010000459.1:0-4417 GCA_040004895.1 Rhodanobacter sp.
GGCGACGGCCCAGCGGGTATCTGAAGCATTGCAGATCCAGTTGATCGAAGCGCGTGGCGAAATAGTCAAGCGTGACGCGCGTATCCGCACGCTGGAGCAAGTGCGCGACGAACTGGAACTGATCAAGTCCAGTCGCTCGTGGCGTTGGATGCGTCCGTTGCGCTTCATGGCACGGGTGATCCGGCATCGCGGCATCGGCCCGGAGGACCGGCGCAAGCTGATGCGGCAGCCGGCTGGTCATGCAGCCATGGGATCAGATGAGCCTGCAACGGCTGTCGCCCCGATTTCGGTCGAAGTTTCCGTGGTGCCGCTGCCGCCACATACCGCAGTGCGCATGGTGGATGTCGAACTTGCAGAACGCCCCGAGTCGCTGCGCGACTTCTTCGTCTGGGCTGTGATCGATTGGCATTTCCGTATCCAGCGTCCGCAGCATCTGGCCAGGGAACTGGCTGCTGCCGGCCACCGCGTGTTCTACATCTCCAATAATTTCATCGATCGCCGCGAACCCGGTTTCAGTGTCGAGTCGCTGGATAGCGAGGGCCGTCTGTTTCAAATCCATCTGCATCTGCAGGGCAGTCCGGCGATCTATCACGGCGCCCCGGGCGAGTCTGCGCTGGTGCAGTTGCGCAACGGCATCGGCATGTTGCTGGCATGGACACGCAGTCGCGCCTGCGTGTCGCTCGTGCAACACCCGTACTGGCTGGAAACGGCGCAGATACTCCCGAACCGGCACTTCGTCTACGACTGCATGGACCATCACGGCGGTTTCGCCGACAACTGCGACGACGTGCTGGCCCGCGAGCATGAGCTGATGCGCGACGCCGACCTGCTGGTGGTCACGTCGGACTGGCTGCGCGACGAGGCGGGCAAGTACAACCCGCAGTGCATGATGCTGCGCAATGCATGCCAGTACGAACACTTTGCACATCCGCCGGAAAAGATCTTCCGCGACGCGCGCGGGCGCAAGGTGATCGGTTATTACGGCGCGATCGCCGAATGGTTCGACCTGGATCTGCTGGAGAAGGTCGCCCGACGCTTCAGCGACTGCCTGGTGCTGCTGGTGGGTTCGGACACCAGTGGAGCGCAGCGCCGTTTGCAGGCGCTGGGCAACGTGGAATTCACCGGTGAGGTTTCCTACGCGTCGCTGCCGTATTACCTCGAGGCTTTCGATGTCTGCCTGCTGCCGTTCCAGGTCATTCCGCTGACCCTGGCGACCAATCCGGTCAAGGTCTATGAATACCTCAGCGCGGGCAAGGACGTGGTTTCGATCGAGCTGCCCGAGATCCGCCAGTTCGGTGACCTGGTGCGCACGGGCAGCGATCATGCGAGCTTCCTGGAGGCGGTGGACAAGGCACTTCATGCAGCGCCCGATCCGCAACTGATCGCGCGTCGCCGCAAGTTCGCCGCCGAACAGACCTGGGCGCACCGCGTCCATGATCTGGTCAAGGGCATCGACGCGCTGCCGCGACCGCGCGTCAGCGTGGTGGTGGTGACGTACAACAATCTGGATCTCACCAAGGCCTGCCTGCACAGCCTCGAGCAGTACAGCAGCTACGCCAACCTTGAAGTGATCGTGGTCGACAATGCGTCGGCGGACGACACGCCCGCCTACCTGCGGGCGTGGACCGATGCGGGCAGCGATCGCAAGCTCGTGCTCAATGACGACAATCGCGGATTCGCCGCGGCCAACAACCAGGGTCTGGCGCTCGCCACCGGCGACTATCTGGTGATGCTCAACAACGACACCTATGTGACGCCGGGCTGGGTCGCGACGCTGGTGGCGCATCTGCGTCGTTCCAAAAAGCTCGGCATGCTCGGTCCGGTAACCAACAACATCGGCAACGAAGCGCGAATCGACATCCGTTACGACAGCATGGACGAGATGTTGCAGCTCGCCGCCGACTACACCAGACGCCATGCCGGCCAACTGACACCGCTACGCACGGCTGCGTTCTTCTGCGTGATGATGTCGCGCCAGGTCTACGAAAAGGTCGGCCCGCTGGACGAAGCCTTCGGCATCGGCTTCTTCGAGGACGACGACTACTGCCGTCGCGTCGAGCAGGCCGGCTGGACCATCGCCTGCGCCGACGACGTGTTCGTGCACCATAACCTGTCGGCATCGTTCAACAAGCTCAAGCAGGAAACACGGCAGGCGCTGTTCGAGGCGAACAAAGTGACGTATGAGGCCAAGTGGGGCGCGTGGGCTCCGCACAAGTACCGCGAAGGCTGAGGGACCATGAGTACCGACCACGAGTTTGCGGCTGCGTCCTCGCCATCTGGGCCGACACCGGCCTGGCAGCCGGCAAAGACCCTTGCAGATGGTCTGGCCGGCAGGAACGACAATTTTCTTTTGTTGCGCTTCATTGCCGCGAGCATGGTGATCTATGGCCACGGTTCGGCGATTACCGGCGGCAAAGGGTTTCCGGAAGTGTTCGTAAACATGGGTTGGGGGGTGTATTCGGGCACCATCGCGGTCTACATCTTTTTCCTGGTCAGCGGGTTCATGATTGCCGGCAGCTACTTGCGGCGTCAGCACCTTCCGGATTTCCTCTGGGCTCGGGTATTGAGAATCTTCCCGGCATTCCTCTTTTGCCTGAGTGTGAGCGCGTTTGTACTGGGAACCGTCTTCACCGTGGTGCCCCGATGGGACTATCTTCGTGATCCAGCCGTAGTCCAATACGTGCTGCAAAACATGAAATTGCAGACGACGATGGCGTGGAATCTACCGGGTGTATTCACCGGCAATCCTCATGTGGTGACTGTGAACGGCGCCATCTGGACGCTTCCGTCTGAATTTCGCATGTATCTATGGGTAGGTCTGGCGGGAATGCTCGGCATCCTGGCTCGTCGTTGGCTATGCGCACTGGTGATAGTGACGTTTTTCGGAATGGGTATTTTTTTCCCGGATCGGGATATCTTCATGATTCCGACCATCTACCTGCATGTAGCCGCGATGTTCGGCCTGGGTGTTTTCTGCTTCATATATCGCGACCGCATACCCGTCGGATGGCCCTATGTTGCTGGAACGGCATTGATGGCCTATCTGCTGCGCGATACCGCAATTTATCCGTTTGTCTTTGGCGCGGCTGTTGCGCAATTCTGCTTTGCCTTTGCCTATTGCATT
The DNA here is from genome assembly GCA_040004895.1 of Rhodanobacter sp. Lineage (GTDB taxonomy): Bacteria > Pseudomonadota > Gammaproteobacteria > Xanthomonadales > Rhodanobacteraceae > Rhodanobacter. The sequence continues at coordinate 3,125 of JBDTZX010000459.1, forward strand.
CCATGGCGCGGTTTCAATCGGTTTGGTGACTATTCCTATGGCATATATCTCTGGGGCTGGCCGATGCAGCAAGTGGTAGCGCATTATTTTCCATTGATATCACCCATTAAAAATGCACTGGCCGCCTTTCCACTGGCGCTGGCGCTGGCCATCATTTCCTGGTACCTGGTCGAAAAGCCGGCCCTGCGGCTGAAGAGTGTTCCGGGAAAGCTGCTGGTCAGAGTCAAGGAAAATTTCTTGCGCAAGGGCAATAGCGGATGATTGCTTTGCGCCGGAAGATTGACGAAATCCTGGCTATTTAAAGTCGGGTTGAACCATTCACCAGGTTCAACCACGAAGTGCGGCGTTTGCACGATGCACAAAAAATTGCACTGCTGTATGGAGGCCTAAACGGTTTTCGAGTTAGCAGGCTGATCTTTCTTTCAATCGCCGGGCAGGCAGCGCACTTCAGTTTGAACCATTCGGGATTCAACGGAATGATCACTATCAGAAATTTGCGTCCAGGCATCTTCGCATCGGGATTGCTGCTGACGGCATTTGGTTTTGTTTCCACTGCAATGTGGAAGGTGGTCTTCTGGCCGCCGCTGATCTTCCTGTCGGGTCTGATCGGGCTTTCGCTGGTTACGGCTTTTGCACTGAAGAAACTCTTCGGATGCACGCTGGCGACGGCCGCCGGGTTCTTCTGGCTCCTTTTGCTGGTCTATTTTTGCGGGCTGGCCGCAACGATCTCGGTGGCAATTCTCGGCTTGTCCGCCATGGCTCTCGGCAGCATGTTGCTGCCTGTTCCAGTCGGTGCACGACCGGCACTTTCCATTCTGGTGGGGCTGGCGATTCTCAGCGGATTCATCGGCTGGCTGCTGCCTTTCCCGCTGCACTATCGAATTGGTTATCTTCTGCTTCTGCTGCTGTTGATTGCATGGCGTCGGGCAGACATTGCGATGCTGATGAAGTCCATGGCCGGATCATGGCGTGGCGCGACGGGTGAGTCCGCGGCCCTGGCCATCCTTGCGATCAGCGTGCTCGGGGTGGCCTCGACGTTTGCATGGACTCCGGTCATCCACAGTGACGACCTCAGCTATCACCTGGGCTTGCCGACCCAGCTGCATGATCTCGGTTACTACAGCATGGCTGCCGCGTCGAACGTGTGGTCTGTTTCGGCATGGTCGGGCGATGTGGTTCAAGGCATGGCCTACCTGCTTGGAAATTCCGAAGCGCACGGTGCCGTCAGTGTCCTCTGGGCAGGACTGACGGTCGCACTGCTGTGGAAGCTGGGTGAGAGTCTCGGCTTGAACT
>JBDTZX010000535.1:0-4410 GCA_040004895.1 Rhodanobacter sp.
CCGCGCATCGCGCTGATGCACACCTGGCTGGAAACGCAGACCGAAGGCTGGTGGCGCATGGCGCTGGACAAGCTGCACGTGCGCTACGACTACATCAGCACGCAGGACGTGGCACGCATCGGCAACCTGCATGCGAAATACGACGTGATCCTGTTCGGTCCGATCGGCAATGTCAGCTCGCAGCAGATCGTCGACGGCATGCCGATGTGGGGCAACCCGATGCCGTGGAAAACCACGGCTCTCACGCCCAACCTGGGCCGCATCGACAGCACCGACGACATCCGCCCGGGACTCGGCACCACCGGCCTTGCCGGGCTGAAGCAGTTCGTGCGCGATGGCGGATTGCTGATCACCGCCGAGGACACCGCGAAATTCGCCATCGACGAAGGTCTGGCGCCGGGCGTGTTCGTCACGCCGACCAAGCAGCTCAAGGTCGTCGGCAGCGTGCTGCAGACGACCTTCGTCGATCGCGACAGCCCGATCGCAACGGGCTATCCGAGCGGGACTCTTGCGATGTACAGCGCGGCAGGCCAGTCGTTTACCGTGTCCGACCAGATCACCGGCGACGGCGGCCTGCCCAATGCCAAGGATTTCCAGCGCCCGACCGGTCGTGGTGGTCCGCACGATGTCGATATGCCCGAAGGGCGGCCAGGCGCCGAACCACCGACACTTCCGTCTCCCAAGCCGTGGCAGCCGCTGGCGTTGAACACCGAACAGATGCGCAACAACCCCTGGCTGATACCTGCAGGCCAGCGACCGCAAGTGATCCTGCGCTACGCCGACGCGGCGCATCTGCTGGTCGCCGGCCTGCTCGACGGTGGCGATGAAATGGCCGAGCGCGCGGCGGTAGTCAACGCAAGCTACGGCAAGGGCCACGTGCTGCTGTTCGCCAGCAATCCGATCTGGCGCGGCGAGACGCTCGGCAGCTACCCGCTGGTGTTCAACGCCATCATTCATTTCGACGGACTCGACCAGCGCCCCTCGAAATAGGTCCGTTCAGACCGCGGGTGTGCGGTGGTGCGTCGCCACGCTGACGTTGACGCGGTTGCGGCCGTCGCGCTTGGCACCGTACAGCGCATCGTCGGCGTGGATCAGCAACTGGCGCAGCTCGTAGCCCGAACTGTTGCTGCTGGCAACGCCGAAGCTGGCAGAAATGGAGATGTCGGAAACGTCGTCGTCGGTCCTAACCGAGGCAATGGCTAACCGCATCAGCTCTACCCGATTGAGCGCTTTTTCCAGCGGGCAATCCGGCAGCACTATCCCGAACTCCTCTCCACCCAGGCGACCGAATATATCCGACGTACGCAGATGCGCCTGACAGGTGGCAACCGTGCGCCTCAGCACCCTGTCTCCCACCGAGTGGCCATGGGTGTCGTTGATCACCTTGAAGTGATCCAGATCAATCAGCACCAAGCAGACCTCGCGTGCCGACTTCCTGCACATTTGCAATTGCTGCTCGGATGCGGCGACGAAATGCTGTCGGTTGAAGATACCCGTAAGACCGTCGCGCCGTGCAAGGCGCATGAAACGCAGTTGCGAGCGCTTCAGGCGATAGGCCAGGAAAGCAATGAACGCAACCACCATCAGCAGCAAGGCGATATACAACCGGCTGGCTTCGGCCGTCTTCTTTCCGAAGGCCTGTTTCAACTGGAGAATCTGATTCTGCTTGCTCAGCGTGTCGATCTGCAGTTTCTTCGACAGCAGTTCCTGCTGCACTATCTGATAGGCCAGCACTCTTGAGCTGAGCGCATCCTGGTAGTGCTGGCTCGCCTTCATGTATTGCTCGTGATACGCCAGGGCAGCTCTCGAATTGCCATCACCCTTCTCGATCAGGTAGAGAACCTGATAGGCCATGCTCAGCGACTCGGCGTACTCGTCCCGCGCGTTTTGCGCGATCACGCGCAAGGCCGACCGCCGGGCCTGCTCGACATGGCCGGTGTCCAGATAGGCCTTGGAGAGCAGCGAATCGAACTGGGAGATCTGCAACTGGTAGCCGCTGCGGCGAACTTCGGCATCGTTGTCTGCCAGAAGCTGGATGGCATTTGCTGGCTTTCCATGCTGCACATTCAGGCTCGCCACGAAAAAACGGATGCCATTGGCGTACAGCGTGTCGCCCACTTTCATGCAGAGATCGATGCCGTCCTGAAACTGCTTTTCGATGTTCAGGACTTTGCCGCCCCGGTAGAGGGCGCCAAGTTTCACGAAGGTCACCTTGCAACTGTAGTCGTCGGCCAGCGGGTGATCCTTGAGCAACTGGTCAGCGTAGCTGGACGCCAGATCGTATTGCCCTGCCTCGCCGTAGAGATACGCTGCCGTGGTGAACGTCTGAGCACGGACTTCCTGATCGGCGATCTGTGGCAACTGGCCGAGCAACTGGTTCAGCTCTTGAAAGGCTTCTTCGAAACGCGACCGCTCCGCCAGCGTGTTGACCAGTAACAGGCCGGTTCGGAAGCGCAGGATCTTGTCCTTCGATTCCTCAAGGAGTGTGGCGATGAGCTCGGTTGATGCGTGGTAGTCGCCCTGATACGCGTCCTGCCATGCCTGCAGATAGTCCAGATAGAACTTCTGCTCGGTCGACAAGTCACTCGAGTCGGCATGCAACTGGTTCAGCAGTTGCAGAAACCGGTCGTGGTTGGACGTCTTGGAATTGTCTGCCTGCTTTAGAAGTGCCGCCGTACTGGGCAGTGTCGTTGCGTCGACCATAGCCACACTGGTGCAGAACGACCCTGCCAAGGTCCACCCCATCAACCATATCCAGCGGACCATCATCGAACGCATCGATACTTCCATCCGGCACGACACCGTATGCCGGAAATCATCGGCGGATGCGTACCGGCGTGCGGGTGACACAGCCGCCGATATTCAGCAACGCCTGTGTGCATCTGCTTTGACACGGATTGCCCGAGGTTTTCACGCATTGCTGTCCACCTCCGATGCACTCCGCTCCTCAAGTTTCGCTCCCATGCTTCGAATGCGACAGATACCCGTTCCGGCGCCTTGATCGATTCAGCCACACATCCCGCATGATCGACGGTGCGATCATGCGGGCTCAACCATATTTCGTCCGTAGAACGCCAGTGCAGATACCCGCACTGGCCTTGCTGCCGCGATTCCACGTCGATATATATGCCGATCTTCAGGCGCACAGTTCCTGGAGAAATTCTGTTTCGTCGTTCACCCCAGGAATCATCATGCAACAGACAGTGGCCGGTATCATCATGCAACAGACATTGCTGGCGCCCAATGCCGCCTCGAGCTGTTGCTGATCCTTGGACAGGATCGCTTCCTGCAGTTCCGAGGCGATCTGCATTTTCGCCATGGCTGCCACCATGTCGTTGCGCGAACCATGACGCAGGTTGGCATCTTGACCGATCATTTCCAGGAAATCGATAACGTTGGACATGTAAGTTCTCCAGTTGACAGGGGTTGGGTATCGGGTCCGTTTCGCAATGAAACAGATGCCCACATTCAAGCCGCCAAAGCGCATGCTTGAAGTTCCATACTAGATCTGCCCCTGCCACTTGACACTCGTCCGGATGCTGCGACGTGTCGCAGCTCACCTTTTCCTGCCGTTGTCGCGAACAAACACCCGTGTACGGCCGCCGAACGTCTAACCCGCTTGGGCGTCGTTGGCTGCGGCCCGGTCGAGTTCGGCAAGTCTTGCCCGCATCGCCGTATCCGGCTCGAGTGCCCGGACGGGCGGAACCACCACCGTGTCGGGCATGCCAATTTCGGCCTTGGGCAAGTCGCCAAGCGCAATCCGCTCCATGCGCGGCTGCTGGATGGGCAGCGTGGCGCTGCGGTAGATGATTACTTCATGCGTCAGCGGGTACTCTTGCGCAAGCACCTCGACCAGCAACTCGCGATAGGCCGGGCCGGTCGAGAACCGCGTCAGCGACTGGTCGCCCACCAGGCCTACCTGCCACAGGATCAAGTAGGCGGTCGGATCGATCCGGCGCCGGTAGAACAGCAGTTGACTCGCCTCGAAGTGCTGGCAGCCGAAGTTGCCGGGATCGATGCCGAGGTCCGCATACAGGCAATCCTCCGCCGAAATTCCCGGTTCCATGTGCGCGGAATATCCCTCGCTGCGTGCCACCTCGATCGATTTGTGCGGCGCCCAGGCGAACACGCCGGGATGGCCGTAGAAGACTCCACACACTCGGTTCCCGGCACGCACCTCGGTCATGATGACTTCCACCCATTGCCAATAGGTGTCCATGCGCGACTTGCCCTCGTGGTAGTACGGCTGCAGGCTGCGCACGTCCGCATTCATCTTCTGCAGCCATAGTTCGACGATGCCGTCGGACAGCCCGGCAAACACCACATCGGCCTGTTCGATATGGCTGCGTGCCAGCGGGCTGATGTGCGAGCCCAGCGTCATGCCGAGGCCCACGTTGACCAGGCTTCCGG
>JBDTZX010000188.1:0-14953 GCA_040004895.1 Rhodanobacter sp.
AGATCAAGTCGATCACCGATTTCGGTGTGTTCATCGGCCTGGATGGCGGCATCGACGGTCTGGTGCACCTGTCCGACATCTCCTGGCAGATGTCCGGCGAAGACCTCGTGCGCAACTTCAAGAAGGGCGACGAGATCGAGGCTGTGGTGCTGGCGGTTGATCCGGAGCGCGAGCGCATTTCGCTCGGCATCAAGCAGATGGAACAGGATCCGTTCGGTCAGTTCATGGCGGCAAATCCGCGTGGCACCATCGTCAACGGCACGGTCAAGGAAGTCGACGCCAAGGGTGCGTTGATCGATCTTGGCGAAGGTGTCGAAGGCTATCTACGCGCCAACGACATCGCCAAGGAACGCGTCGACGATGCAACGCTGCATCTGAAGGTGGGCGACAAGGTCGAAGCCAAGTTCACCGGCATGGATCGCAAGGGTCGCCAGCTGGCGCTCTCGATCCGCGCGAAGGACGAGGAAGACGTGCCGGAGGCGGCAGTTGCCGATTACGCATCCGCTTCAACCGGTACGACCAAGCTTGGTGCGCTGCTCAAAGAGCAGTTCGACAAGGCAGACTGATCGTTGCACAAGCCTGATGCGGGGCGGCAAGTCGCCGCCCCGCTGTTTCATGTCACGGACATTGGGGTCCCATGACCAAATCCGAATTGATCGAGGCGCTGGCCAGGCGTCAGACCCATCTTGCATTTGCCGACGTCGAAATGGCCGTCAAGAGCGTGATCGAACAGATGAGTCATGCGCTGGCGCAGGGCGAGCGTATCGAGGTGCGTGGTTTTGGTAGCTTCGCGCTGCACTACCGGCCACCGCGCATGGGCCGCAATCCCAAGACCGGCGACGCCGTGGCCTTGCCCGGCAAGCACGTGCCGCATTTCAAACCAGGCAAGGAATTGCGCGAGCGGGTGAATCTCGACCTGGAGACGGCGGCCGGCTGATCCGGGGAACAGGACGACTGAAGGCAGGCGGCGCAAGCTGGTTCTGCCTTCTTTTTTTCCAGCAAACTGTCAGGTGCGGCGGGAATTCTTGTGTCGCAGTCCGGCCGCTCGCCGCCCTTGCCTGTGCCTGTAACGGTCAATCGGGTAAAGTCTCGTCATGCGCGTACTCGTGATTCTCATCCTTGTGATTTTCGCCGCTGCCGGGGCAGTGTTGGGTGCATTGAATGCCGATCTGGTCGGCTATGACCTGGCGTTTGCGCAGCTTCGCTTGCCCAAAGGAGCCGCACTGTTGGGTGCCCTGGTCGTTGGCTGGCTGCTGGGCGGACTCACTGCATGGCTCGGGGTAAGCTCGCGTCGACGCCAGCTTCAGCGTGCGCAACTGCGCGTCGACAAGAAATCGCCGGCCAGCCCATGAATCTCCCGTATCTGCTGGCTGCGCTGGCACCAGCAGCTTTTGTGCTGGGCTGGTGGGCGTCCCGTCGTGTCGGCGCACGTCGCTCCGGCGCCGAGGTCAGCGAGCTTTCGTCGGATTATTTCCGTGGCCTGAACTATCTCCTGAACGAGGAGCAGGACAAGGCAATTGAAGTGTTCCTCAAGCTGGCCGAATACAACCGCGATACGGTGGAAACCCATCTGGCGCTAGGTAACCTGTTTCGTCGCCGCGGTGAAGTGGATCGGGCGATCCGGCTGCACCAGCATCTCGTCTCGCGACAGGGCTTGTCGGATGCGATGAAGACCGTCGCGCTGCTTGAACTGGGCGAGGACTATATGAAAGCGGGTCTGCTGGATCGCGCGGAAGCGCTTTTCACCGATCTGGTTGCGATGGATGCACACGCGCCATCGGCATTGCGCCACCTGATCGCGATTTACCAGCACGAACGCGACTGGCACAAGGCCATCGAGCACGCGCGCCGGCTGGAGGTGATGACCGGCGAGGAAGAGACGCCGATGATTGCGCAGTTCTATTGCGAGCTTGCCGACCGGTCGCGCCAGCATGGTGCCCGCGCCGAAGCACGCGATTACCTGAGGCAGGCGTTCGAATGCCTGCCGGACTGCGTGCGCGCCTTCATGTTGACCGGCCGGCTGCAGTCGGAAGACGGGCAGCATGCGGAGGCCGTGGAAGCCTACGAGGCAGCCGTCCATGCGGACATCGCCTTCACTCCGGAAATCCTGCCGCCGCTGCTCAACAGCTATGCCCGCTCGCAGCAGATGGAGCGCGCGGAAGTTTTTCTGCGCGACATGCTGGGGCGCTATCACGGCATTTCACCGGTGCTGGCACTGACCAACCTCTATCGCCAGCGCGATGGCGAACGCGCGGCGGTCGATTTTCTGACCGTGCAGTTGCGCCAGCGGCCCTCGGTGCGCGGACTGATGGCCTTGATCGATGCGACCATGGACAAGATCGAAGGTGAGGTCCGCGAGAACTTTCTGATCCTGCGCGACCTTACCAAGAAGTTGCTGGAAGGGCAGGCCATGTATCGCTGCAGCCGTTGCGGTTTCGGTGCCAAGGCGCATCATTGGCAATGCCCCAGCTGCAAGAGCTGGAGCACGATTCGGCCGATCCACGGCGTCGCCAGCGAGTGATTTAGAGGATGTCCATGGCCATTGGATGGTTGCTTGCCGCGTTGATGATCACCCTGCTGCTGGTACGCGGTGCGATCGGCTATGCGCATCGACGCGGCATGCTCGACCAGCCGGGGCCACGACGTTCGCACACCCGGCCCACACCACGCGGCGGCGGCATCGGCATCGTGGCGGCGTGCGTGGTCTGCGTACCCGGCGCCTTGTGGACGCTGCCAGCCCCGTGGCCGGTCGGCATGGCTGCGGCATTGACCGTCGCCTTGGCGCTGGTCGCAGTGGGCGGCTGGTGGGACGACCACTCATCGCTGCCGATATTGCCCCGCCTTGGAATGCAGATGCTCGGGTTACTCTGCTTCTGCGTCGCTTTGCTGGCCACCGGTCCGTCCTGGTGGTGGCTTCCGGTCTTGCTGGGTGCCGGTGTGTGGAGCATCAACCTGCACAATTTCATGGATGGCATCGACGGCCTGCTGGCGCAGCAGACCCTGTTCGTTGCCTTGGGTCTGTCCTTGATGGCCTGGTCGGCAGCACAGCCGGCATTGGCGGTTGCCGCGGCATCGCTGGCAACCGCTGCGGCAGGATTCTGGTACTACAACCGCCCGCCGGCGCAGATCTTCATGGGCGACGTCGGCAGCGGTAGCGTCGGTCTGCTGATTTTCGCCTTCGCGGCCATGCTGTGGCGACTGGATCACGCCTTGATCTGGCCGATTCTCGTGCTGAGTTCCGGCTTCGTGGTTGACGCCACCCTGACGCTGCTTGTGCGCCTATGTCTTGGCAAACGGTGGTATTCGCCGCATCGCGAGCATCTGTATCAATGGCTGGCGCGCCGCGGCGGCAGTCATGGTCGCGTGGATGGGGGCTACATGGCCTGGAATCTGCTGGTGGCGGCACCGTTCGCCTGGTTGGCCTGTAGTCATCTGCACCTGGCATTGCCGATTACCATGGCTATCTATTTGTCTGCAGCAGTTGCGTGGCTGGCCCTCAAGCGCCGTTGCCTCCGTCGCCCTGCCTTCGAGGCTCGTCATGTCACTGCGTAAATTAGTGGGCTTCATTCATCCCAGGGTCGCGGTGGTCATACACGATCTGGCTGTGGCTGCGCTGGCCTGGTGGATCGCCAAGCTGCTGCGTTACACGCTGAGACCGGACGAAATTGTCAGTTACCACTTGTTGGAATTTCCCATCGTGTTGCTGGTGCAGGGCCTGATCTTCCGCTGGACTGGCCTTTACAAGAGTGTCTGGCGTTTTGCGAGCCTGCCGGATTTGTGGAACATCCTGCGTGCGGTGGTTTTCGGGACGCTGGCCATCGGTCCGTCACTGTTCCTGTACGACCGGCTGGAAGGCGTGCCGCGATCGGTGTTGCTGATGTATCCGTTGATTCTGGCGGTGCTGCTTGGTGCACCACGACTTGCATATCGATTCTGGAAAGACAGCCGCACTGACCTGCTGCAAAACCAGACGGTGAAGCGGGTGATGATCGTCGGCGCGGATCGCGCCGGCGAGGTACTGTCGCGTGATCTTCGCCGTGACAACCGCTATGAGGTGGTCGGTTTCGTCGACGACAAGGCGGCGCTGCGCGGTGCCAGCATCAACGGACACCCGGTGCTGGGTCGCTTCGAACAGTTGCCTGAAATGGCGCGCGAGGCGGCGGTCGACATGTTGCTGATCGCGCTGCCGGGCGCATCGACCACCGAGATGCGGCGGGTGGTGGCGTTGTGCGACGAGACCGGCTTGCCGTATCGGACCGTGCCGCGACTGGAAGATGTGGTCGCCGGGCGTGCGCAATTCAACCAGATCAAGGAAGTGGCGATCGAGGATCTGCTCGGCCGCGATGCGGTCGAACTGGACTGGACCGCGATCCGCGAAACGCTGAGTGCACGCCGTGTGCTGATCACCGGCGGTGGTGGTTCGATCGGTTCCGAACTCTGCCGTCAGGTCGCGCGACTGGGTGCGCAATCACTGATCGTGGTCGAACAGAGCGAATACAGTCTCTATCGCATCACCCAGGAATTGCGCGCCGATTTTCCCGAACTGATCCTGGAAGGCATTTTGGCCAACTGTGGCGACCGCGTCGCGATGGCCAGGGCATTTGCCGAAGCGCGGCCGCAGGTGGTTTTCCATGCGGCCGCCTACAAGCACGTGCCGATGTTGCAGGGCCAACTGCGTTCGGCTTTCCGCAACAACGTGATGGGCACCTGCACGGTGGCGGACGTGTCGCGCGAATTCGGCGTCGAGTGCTTCGTGCTGATTTCCACCGACAAGGCGGTCAACCCGACCAGCGTGATGGGTGCGTGCAAGCGCGTCGCCGAAATCTATTGCCAGAATCTCGACGCCCAAACCGATACGCGCTTCATGACGGTGCGCTTCGGCAACGTGCTCGATTCGGCCGGCTCGGTGGTGCCGCTGTTCCGGCGGCAGATTCGCGAGGGCGGTCCGGTGACCGTGACCCATCCGGAGATTTCGCGTTATTTCATGACCATTCCAGAGGCCTGCCAGCTGATCCTGCAGACCGCGAGTATCGGCAAGGGCGGCGAGATCTTCGCGCTCGACATGGGCGAACCGGTGAAGATCCGCGACCTCGCCGAACAGATGATCCGCCTGGCCGGGAAAAAGCCGGGCAGCGAGATTCCGATCGTCTACACCGGCCTGCGCTCCGGCGAAAAGCTGTTCGAGGAACTGTTCCACCCACTGGAAAACTACAGCGCCACCACGCATGCCAAGATCTTTCTGGCGCAGCACCGGGAAGTTTCATGGGAGTTGTTGCAGGCGCTGCTCGGCAAGGCGGCCGACGCGGTTTCGGCTTTCAACGAGGAAGAATTGCGCCGCTGCGTATCCAGCCTGCTGCCTTCGTTCCGCTGGAGTGAAGCGGCGCAACCGGCCAACGTGGTATCGATTCGTCGCATCAATTCGGAGAAGGCTGAGTGAGCAAGCCGTTGCGCAAAGTGGTTTTCCCGGTGGCTGGACTGGGTACGCGGTTTCTACCGGCCACCAAGGTGGTCGCCAAGGAAATGCTTCCAGTGCTGGACAAGCCGTTGATCCAGTACGCCGTCGACGAAGCAGTCGACGCCGGGGCGGACACCCTGATCTTTGTCACCAATCGCTACAAGCACGCCATCGCCGACTACTTCGACAAAGCCTATGAGCTGGAAGCGAAGTTGCAGGAAAAAGGCAAGGACGAATTGCTGGCGCTGGTGCAGGGAACCTTGCCGCGGCATGTACGGGCGGTCTTCGTGACCCAGCCGGAGGCACTCGGCCTGGGGCATGCTGTTCTATGTGCCCGGCCGGTAGTCGGCGACGAGCCGTTCGGCGTGGTACTGCCGGACGATCTTATCTGGAACGGCGCGATCGGTACCGGCAAAGGCGCCTTGCGACAGATGGCCGAACTGGCCGATGCGGAGCAGGCCGGCGTGATCGCGGTGGAAGAAGTGCCGCGCGATGAAACCGACAAATACGGTATCGTCAGTGCCGCTGCAAGCAACGAGCGCAGCGCACGCATCAATTTCATGGTGGAGAAACCCCGACCCGTCGATGCGCCGTCCAATCTTGCCGTGGTCGGGCGTTACATATTGCCGGGGCGCATCTTCCAGCTGCTGGAGCAGACCACGCCCGGAGCTGGCGGCGAGATCCAGCTCACCGATGCGATCGAGGCGATGCTGAAAGAGCAGGGCAAGGTGCTCGCCTATCGTTTCGAAGGCACCCGTTTCGATTGCGGCAACAAGGCCGGGCTGGTGCGGGCAACCATGCACATGGCCATGCAGGATCCGATACTCGCCGACGTGGTACGTGAATTCGTCGGCAGGATCTGATCGACTCTCCACGCTGCACCGACGATTCACGAAAGCCGGCATCCATCCGATGCCGGCTTTCGCATTTCCGGAAGCGGGCTGCGACGAACGCCCCTGACATGTCAGAATCAGCGCCGCGTCCGGTCACGATCAACAGGCAGGATGGCATGGGGAAATAGTTTGGGCTCCGTCAGACCTGCGCAAGGCAGCGTCGCGGTGGTTTGCGTTCGGAACCGGCATCGCCGTTTTCGTCTATGGACATACGTCGGGAAGCATCATGGATCTGCTGCGATTTCTGCTCTTGTTGCCGGTACGCCTGGTACGCGGTCTGTTCCGCCTGCTCGGATTGGCACTGCGCCCACTGGTGGGAAATCTGTCGTGGTCGGCCCCTGCCTGGGCACCCGCCACCAGCGCGGCAGTACGTCGCCGACCACGCCAGTTTGCAGGCGCACTGTTCGCCGGGGTGATCCTGATCGTCGCTGGCTGGTTCGGCTGGCAGTGGTATCAGCATCGTCCGAGGCCGGTCGAACCGGAGCGCATCACCTTTGAGGCAAAGGCACCAGCGCTGACCGAATACGCCGCTCAGCCCGACGGAAACCCCAAGATCACGATCCATCCCTTGCAGGTGGATTTCTCGCACTCGGCCGCGCCGATCGAACTGGTCGGCAAACCGGTGAGCAAGGGCATCAGCATGCAGCCCGAGTTGAAGGGTGAGTGGAGCTGGACCGACGACCACACGCTGCGTTTCGTTCCCGCCGAGGACTGGCCGGTGGGCGTGCACGTCAAGGTGAAGTTCGATGTCGCCCAGGCGTTCGCGCCACATGTGCTGATGGCCGATGATCATTTGTCGTTCGACATGCCAAAATTCGCTGCCATCTTCGGCAAGGGCGAGTTCTTCCAGGATCCGCAGGACGCGACTGCCAAGAAGACCATTGTTCCGGTCAATTTCAACTACCCGGTGGATGCCGCGCAATTCGAAAAGCGCGTGGCGCTCGCACTGGCCGACAAGGACGGAAAATTCGGCGCACCGCTGAAATTCACCGTCACCTACGATGCCTTCAAGCTCAACGCATGGGTGCACTCGCAGCCGTTGAACCTGCCGCGCGACGATGGCGCCGTACTGCTGAAGCTGGACGACGGCGTGCGCAGTTCGCGCGGTGGCGACGGCACCCGGGACGCGATGCAGACCCGCGTGCATGTGCCGGGGCTCTACAGCCTGGCGATCCAGGACATCAGCCCGACCCTGGTCGACAACGACAAGTACGAACCCGAACAGGTGCTGGTGGCGAACGTCAGCGGCAGCGTTCGTGGCGGCGAGTTGGCTGGCCTGACCAAGGCGTGGATTCTGCCGAAGCGCAAAGCCGATGTGGACTCATCCGATGATGATGCGGCTTACAGCTGGGATGTGTCGGAAGTCAGCGAGGCAGTTCTGCGCCAGTCGAAATCCCTGCCGCTCGAACTGGTGCCGACTGAAAACGACTACGCGGAACTGCAGAGTTTCAAGTATCACGCTACGCCGGGTCAGCGAATCTACGTGCGGATCGGCGCTGGCCTCAAATCCTTCGGCGGTTACGTGCTGGGCAAGCCGACCGCGCAGACGTTCAGCGTGCCGGACTATCCGAAGCTGTTGCGCTTCATGGCCGACGGGTCGCTGCTGTCGTTGAGCGGCAGCAAGCGAATTTCCGTTGTCTCGCGCAATATGCCTGGCATGCAGCTGGAAATCGGTCGCGTGCTGCCCGATCAGCTGCAACATCTGGTCAGCCTCAATCAGGGTACTTACACCCATCCGGAACTCGGCTACGGTTTCAGCGAAGACCATATCGTCGAACGCTACCAGCAGAAGCAGGCGTTCCCGAAGGCCGACCCGGGCAAGGCACACTATGAGGGTGTCGACCTTGGCCAGTATCTGAAAGAGGGCAAGCGCGGCGTGTTCCTGCTGCATCTGTCCGGTTACGATCCGGTCGCCGAAGCGAAGAAGGCGGCCGCGGCAGCGAAGGCGAAGGCGAAAGCGCTCGAAGGCACGGCGCCCGCGGCTGGTGGTGATCCGTCCAGCGCGGGCAGCACCAGCGACACGGCAGAAAACACGACGACTGCCGATGATTCCGGCGATGCCGGAAACGACAACGCATCAGGCGACAACGAGGGCGGCGAATCTTCCGACACTGCCGCGCCAACCGATACGCGACTGATCGTGGTCACCGATCTCGGCATGCTGGCCAAGCGCTCGCTCGATGGCAGCCAGGACGTATTCGTGCAATCCATCCACACCGGGCAGCCGGTGGATGGGGCGATCGTGTCGGTACTCGCGGTCAACGGGCAGACGCTGTACACGCAATCCAGCACGGCTGATGGCGTCGTGCACTTCCCGACGTTCAAGGGTCTGGAGCGCGAGAAGAAGCCGGTGATGTACGTGGTGAAGAAGGGCGACGATCTCTCATTCCTGCCGATCGCTGGCGCGGACCGTCAGCTCGACTATTCACGCTTCGATATCGGCGGCGAACCCAACGCGGTAAACCAGGGCCAGCTTTCCGGTTATCTGTTTTCCGATCGCGGCATCTATCGCCCCGGCGACCTGTTCCACATCGGCCTGATCGTGCGTGCGGCCAGCTGGTCGCGCAACGTGGCGGGCATCCCGTTGCAGGCGGAAATCGTCGATCCGCGCGGCGTCACCGTGAAGCAGCAGTCGCTGACGATGGATGCCTCCGGCTTTGGCGAGCTTGACTACACGCCCGCCGAAACGGCGCCTACCGGCACCTGGACGGTGAACCTCTACATCGTCAAGGACGGCAAGGCCGACGCGCAGATCGGCAGTACCACGGTGCAGGTCAAGGAATTCCTGCCCGACCGGATGAAGGTGGAAGCGAAGCTCTCGCAGCAGGCACCCGAAGGTTGGGTGAAACCCGATCAGCTCAAGGGCCTGGTCGACGTGATGAATCTGTTCGGCACGCCGGCGGCGGATCGTCGCGTGGAAGCATCGCTGACCCTGCGACCCGCATGGCCCGCCTTCCACAGCTGGCCGGACTATCACTTCTACGACGTGCGCCGTGCGAAAGAGGGCTACGAGGAATCCTTGCAGGACGGCAAGACCGACGACAAAGGCCATGCCGAATTCAACCTGGACTTGAAGAAGTACGCCGACGCGACCTATCAGCTGTACTTCCTCAGCAAGGCGTACGAAGCCGAAGGCGGCCGCAGCGTGGCGGCTGCCGCGCAGACACTGGTATCCAGCAACGACTGGCTGGTCGGTTACAAGGCGGTCGACAGTCTCGATTACATCAAGCGCGACAGTCCGCGCGCCGTGCATCTGGTTGCCATCGACCCGCAGGCCAAGGCCTTCGCATTGAAGGATCTGAAGGCCCAGCTGATCGAACGCCGTTACGTCTCCGTGCTGACCAAACAGGATTCGGGTGTCTACAAATACGAATCCAAGCTCAAGGAGATACCGATCAGTGAGCAGCCGCTTGCGATCGCTGCGACCGGGCTGGACTACGCCTTGCCTACCGACAAGCCGGGCAACTATGCGCTGGTGATCCGTCGCGCCTCCGATCAGGTCGAAGTCAATCGCGTCGAATACGCCGTGGCTGGCGACGCCAATGTCTCGCGTTCGCTGGATCGCAATGCCGAGTTGCAACTCAACTTGAGCAAGCAGGATTACGCGCAGGGCGAACCGGTGGAAATCGCCATCCGTGCGCCGTATGCCGGCAGCGGCCTGATCACCATCGAGCGCGACAAGGTTTACGCGCACGCGTGGTTCCATGCCGATACCACCAGCTCGGTGCAGCGCATCACGGTGCCGGCGGATTTCGAGGGCAACGGTTACGTCAACGTGCAATACATCCGCGATCCGTCGTCGGACGAGGTGTTCATGAGTCCGCTGAGCTACGGCGTGGTGCCGTTCTCGGTGAACCTGGATGCGCGACGCAACGCCATCACGGTCGATACGCCGGCGCTGGTGAAGCCGGGCGAGACGGTGACCTTCAAGCTGCATTCGACCCAGCCGACCAAGGCGGTGGTGTTCGCGGTGGACGAGGGCATCCTGCAGGTGGCGCGCTACAAGCTGGGCGATCCGCTGAAGTTCTTCTTCCGAAAGCGCATGCTGGAAGTGGGCACTTCGCAGATCCTCGACCTGATCCTGCCGGACTTCGAAAAACTGATGGCGATGGCCGCACCCGGCGGCGACGCCGACGGTGCGATCGGCCGCCAGCTGAATCCGTTCAAGCGCAAGCGCGACAAGCCGGTGGTGTACTGGTCCGGCATCGTCGACGTGGATGGCGAGAAGGACTTCAGCTACAGCGTGCCGGATTATTTCAACGGCAAGCTGCGGGTGATGGCCGTTTCGGTATCGCCCGATCGCATCGGCACGTACGAGGGGTCGACCACCGTACGCGGCGACTTCGTGCTGTCCCCGAATGTGCCGACCACATTGGCTCCGGGCGACGAGGCCGAAGTCAGTGTCGGCGTCGCCAACAACCTCACCGGGCTCAACGGCAAGCAGGTACCGGTGGCGGTCACGTTGAAGACCGGTCCGCAACTGCTGGTCGTCGGCAGTCCCACGCAGAGTCTGGCGCTGGGTGAAATGCGCGAAGGCGTGGCGATCTTCCACGTCAAGGCGACGGATGTACTCGGCTCTGGCAATCTCGCCTTCAGCGCGGGCTATGCCGGCAAGTCGGCGAAGCAGGGCGTGGATGTCTCGGTGCGGCCGGCCTCGGCCTATCGCACCCAGGTCGACGTCGGCCGCATTGATCCGGGCAGCAGGTTCGAGCTGAAAGGACTGCGCAAGATGTACGACGCGTATGCGTCGCGGGACGCTGCGATTTCGACGCTGCCGGTGGTGCTTGCTCAAGGCCTGACCGCCTATCTTGTCAACTACCAGAACTACTGCAGTGAGCAGCTGGTGAGTTCGGCGATGCCCCGGCTGGTGGTGGCGAAATGGCCGGTGGTGCCGGTGTTCGCGCATGCGCTGCAACCGGCGTTCAGCGAAAAGAAGATCAGCAATGACGAGGCGCTGGCGAACTTCCTCGACGTGCTGCATTCGCGCCAGAACAGTCAGGGCGGCTTCGGCGTGTGGTCCGCAACGCCGGATTCGGAGCCGTTCGTGTCGGCGTACGCGATGCACTTCCTGCTGGAGGCGCGCGACCGCGGTGTCAGTGTTCCGAAGGACATGCTGGATGCCGGCAACAAGTACCTGCACCAGCTGGCCGGCGACGAGAGTCTCGATTCGCTCGATTCGTTGCGTCAGCGCGCTTATGCCGTCTATCTGCTGACGCGCCAGGGCAACGTCACCACCAACGACCTTGCGGCAGTGCAGAAGCGCCTGCAGGATGCGTTCCCGAATGACTGGAGGAATGATCTGGCCGCCGCGTGGCTGGCTGCGTCGTATGAGCTGCTGAAGCAGGACAAGGAAGCGAACCAGCTCATCGCCGGCCCGCAAAAGGCGCTCGAGCGCAAGCTGGCCAAGGAGACCTACGTCTACAGCTACTACTACGATCCGCTGACCCGTGATGCCAGCGTGCTGTATCTGCTGTCGAAATATTTTCCGGAACGCGCCAAGGCGCTGTCACCTCGGGTGATGGAAAACATCACCTGGCCACTGGCGAACAACCAGTTCAACACCTTGTCATCCTCGATGACGGTGCTGGCGCTGGATGCCTATGCCGCGCAGAGCGCCGGTGAACTGGACAAGCTGGGCATCGCCGAACTGCATGCCGACGGCAGTGCCAAGTCCGTCGCCGCGATCCAGGGCAACCTGGTGCAGGCCGGAACCTGGGGCAACACGGCAACGGGCCTTCGCTTCAGCAATGGCAGCTCGGTATCGACATGGCATGTGGCCAGCCAGGGCGGCTACGACCGAGGTGCGCCGGAAAAGGCGATCAAGGATGGCATCGAGATCGTGCGCGAGTACACCGACACCAAGGGCAAGGCGCTCGACAAGATCGATGTCGGCGAGGAGATCGACGTCCACGTGAAGATTCGCGCCACCGGCGACCAGGGCGTGGGCAACGTGGCCATCGTCGACCTGCTGCCCGGCGGCTTCGAGCCGGTCATCGAACCACCACCGGTGGTCACCGACCAGCAGACCGCTGATGCAAACAGTGATGCCGATGCTGGCGGCGACAGCGAAGTGAAGCCCGCGGCATGGCGTTCTCCGATCGGACTTTCGACGTCTACCTGGCAGCCCGACTACGCCGACATCCGCGAGGATCGCGTCGTGATCTACGGCACGGCTACGCCGGATGTGCGCGAGTTCGTCTATCGCATCAAGGCCGACAGCGTCGGCAAGTTCATCGTGCCGCCGGCTTACGGCGAATCGATGTACGACCGTGCCGTGCAGGCTCGTTCGCCAGGCGGCGGCATGTTGACGGTGACGAGCAAGCCGTAATCGAGATCGCCCTCCTGCTTGACGGGAGGGCGATCATCCATTCGTGAAAAACTATTTGACGGAACCGAGCAGCTGCGCGAAATGGGCAAGGTCCGCTCCACCCATATCCGAAACGATCGTGGCAGGCTGACCGCCGAGCATCACCGTTTCCTGCAGGTAACCTTGCGATTGAACAGGGTTGTCCAGCGCAGGTGCATGATCCGGCGAAAGCACGAACACGTCGATCAGGTGATGCCCGTGTCGATATACCAGCACCGGCACGCGCTCGCTGCCGACGTAATCGATACGACCGCCAACGAGTGCGAATCCTTGCGCGGTGAAATCTTGCACGAGTGGAGCAACAGACACTTTCCCCGCAAACCAGGGCTTCACCGTGTGCTGGTCGGTTGAAACGACATCGAAGGGAGAGTTCGCAGCGAGCGCCCGCCAGTGGCCGGCAAACATATCGCGGGAAATCTGGCTTTGCGCATCCTCGTTCGCGCCTGCGTGGTTTCGCATCGACATCCACATACCACCGGCGGCAAACATGACCACCCACGACGCCGCCATTGCCAGCCAGCCTGCGTGGCGCGACCGTGCGGCGAATGCCGCCGACTGCATCGGAACAGATGTCCGCGAAATTTCCTTGCGGATGCGCGCGCGCAACAGTTCCGGCGCAGGGTGGCGCGGCGCTTCCTCACGCAGTGTCGTACGCAACGCATCCAGCCCGATCAATGCATCGCGACAGTGTGCGCAGCCATCGAGATGTGCTTCCAGTTCGCGGCTGGTCGTGCGATCGAGCTCGCCGTCGAAATACGGCGGGAGCAGTTCACTGGCGATTTTACAGTCCATGAGGTGCCTGCGTGGTGGCGTATTCGGCAAGAGCTTTCTGCAGCAGGTCCCGTCCGCGAGCAAGGCGCGACATCACGGTACCGATGGGTATTTCCAGCGCATCGGCGATTTCGCGGTACGACAATTCCTCGATCTCGCGCAAGATCAGCACTTCGCGAAAATTCAGCGGCAGGTCCTGCAGATGCTGCTTGAGCATGCTTTGCCGTTGCGCGCTGTCGACATGGTTTTCAACATCATCGGAGTCGCTGCGCGGCATCCATCGCTCGGGCGCGGTACTGCCGTCATCTATCGCGAGCTCGCGCTTGTTTTTATTGCGCAACGCGAGCCGGGCCAGACAACAGTTGCGCACGATAGCCAGCCACCATGCTCGTTCGTTGCCACCTGCATACGTGCCGGCGGCGCGCACCGCGCGCAGGTAGGCATCATGCACGGCATCGGCCGCCTCGTGCTCGTTGCCAAGCAGCCAGCGACCGAGGTTGTACGCAGCATCGAGATGGCGCAACGCCAGATCGTCGATGAAGGATTGTCCGATGACCGAACTCACGTGTGCCTTGCGACGCCTTGGTTAGTTGCGCAGCATACGCTGGAGCACTCCGTCGCGGTCGATCAGGCCATGCTTCAGCGCAGCGCCCAGATGTCCCGCCACGAGAATGCACAGCACCCACACCAGGCTCTCATGCAGCGCATGCGTCAAAACCCGCAGCGGCTCGTCCTTGCCGATGAACACGGGCAAAGTGCCGAGGCCGAAGAAGTTCACGGTATGCGCGCCGGCCAGCCGATGCACGTAGCCAGACAGCGGCACGATCAGCATCAGTACGTACAGGGTCCAGTGCAATATATGCGCAGCCGTGCGCTGCCACGTGGCGATTGTTCGGGGCAATGCGGGCGGGCGATGGGTCAGCCGCCAGCCAAGCCGGAATACCGCGAGCATGAATATCAGACTACCGATGGAGGCGTGATAGAACAGCACCTGGTCATGTGTCGGCATGGTCTTGGGTACGCTCGCCATGTAAAAGCCGAGCGCCACATTCGAGAAGATGAGCGACGCGATCAGCCAGTGCATGGTGATCGCGACAGTCGAGTAGGACGATGGTGGCGTTGTGGGCGATTGGGAAGAAACGGACATGAATGACCTCGCTGATGCGGTACGTACATGGGCACCGTTGAACTACAAGATCGAATGGCGGCCGGTTTTATTCCCGGCCCGATCGAAGCAGGTGTTTCATGCGTGCTGATCGGTTGCGACTGGCGCCCGTCGCCACAGCAGACGCGGTGGACGAATGACGGCCGGATCGTTTATCCACCGCAGAGCGCACTCCATCTTCACCTGGCTGCGTCGCTGGCAGAACTGGCTGATGGGCCTGTTGCTGCTGGCGCTGGTGTTGATCGCTTGCCGGCTGTGGCCCCATCCGCCGTTGCGCGACTGGCAGCCGTCATCCACCGCGG
>JBDTZX010000126.1:0-4402 GCA_040004895.1 Rhodanobacter sp.
GCGTTCTGCAGCGCGAAGCCGAACTGGATGCCGAGGAATCCGAAACACATGTTCCAGATCTGCCAGAACGACAGCGCGGGTTTCGCCGTCATGCGCAATCACCTTTCATCGGCGGCCAGCGGCGCAATCAGCATGTCCTGCACATCGGCCTTGTTCAGCGGACCATCGCTGCCCCCGGTGCCGCCGGTGTAGTGCGCGAAATGCGCGAGGTAGCTCATGTTGAAGCCGTCATCGAAACTGAAATGGCAGGCGGCATGGGCCTTGGCGCTGAACGTGCCCCAGGTCGATCGCTGCACGCGGATGCTGTGCGGCAGCACGATCGGCAGCCGCTGGTCGTCGCTGCCATCGCATGTCACCCGCAGCATCTTGACGCCCGCGGTGATGCCGGTGTTGATCGGACCGTGGTCGTTGAGATAGTCGAAGCTGACCCGATAGCTGGCCGTGTCCGGCGCCGTCCACGCGCGCGGCCATTCGCCGCCCACCGTGGTCACGTCACCGACGCAGGATGCCGGACTGTGCAGCGACTCCAGCCCGTTCGCGTCGATTCGCGTGGCGCTGACGCAGACCAGTCCGCCCTGATGCGCAATATGCGTGGTATCCAGCGCCACGGCCTGGCGTTTGCCGTTGACATAGATCTGTACCCTGCCGTCGACCTGCACGCGCCAGCCGTCGCCGTCGGCCTGCAGTTCCGGCGCGGACGGAGCGAGCGGTGCATCAAGCGGGGCATCCAGCCGCAGCGGTGTGTCCTTGACGCGCACCGACTTCAGCAGCACCAGCGTGTCGGTACCCTTGCTGCTGCTGCGACCGGCGACCAGCAGGTTGCCGGTCGAGGTCTTCGGCAACTGCAGCGTTATGCGGCGATCGTGCAGCTTCAGGGTGATCGACTTGCGCGTGCCGAACAGCATCGGCACCAGCGAGACTGGCAACTTCGGCTCGATGCGGCCGTCTTCGTCGAGCCCGAACACGCCTTCGGTCACCATCGCCAGATACGCGGCCACCGACCACACCTGGCGCGGCGAATTCACCACCGGCCCGCTGAGCTTGCCATCGTCCACATGCTGGCCCTGGGTCAGCAGTTCGAAGTTCTCCATGTTGGAGCCGTACAACGCCGCGCCGCGCATCACCGACTCGATCTCGTGCGCGATGCGCGCCGGATCGTTGACCGTGCGCGCGGCGCGCAGCGCATACGCGCTGACGAACGGCCAGATCGCGCGGTTGTGATAGATCGGCTGGTCGGCGCGTTCGGGCCAGATCACCGGGCTGCCGGCGGGCCATGCCGGATAGTTCGCCAGGGTCTGTTTCGCGCGTTCGCCATCGGCCACGCCACTGGTGACCGCCAGCGCGATGCCGAGCAGATCGTAAGTGTCGTACGGCGCACCGTCGCCGCCGATGTAGCTCATGTACATGCCGCGGTCGGCGCGCCAGAAGTGTGCGTTGATCGCCACCTTCAGGGCCGCTGCCTGCGTGCGGTAGCCATCGGCGGCTTTCGCGTCGTGGCGTGCCTTCGCCATCGTCACCGCCAGTTCCAGCACCTGGTAGTGCAGCACGTTGGTGGACAGCGAGAACGACTGGGCGATCGCGACCACGTTGTCCGCCGTCCACGCCGGATAGGTCTGCTCGCGCCAGTCAAGAAACGAGGTCTCGCCGCGATACAACCCGAAGGCGCTGTCGAATGCGTAGAGCCGGTCCTGCGTCAGGGTGGGGCCGATCGCGCGGTAGACATCGTCGGCAAATGGCTTGTCGTCGAGCAGGTGTCCGGCGCCGAGAAACCACACCACGCGGTCGGTGCTGATCGGCCAGCTGCCGCCGGAGCCGGTGTCCTGCATCACGTAAAGGCCCTGCGGCGCCGAGGGCACCCGCGCCTCGGACAACTTGAAGCGCAGACCGTTGCGCGAACGCTCCGGATCGAACCGCCACAAGCCCAGGTCGATCGAATACGACAGGTCACGCGTCCATACGTACGGCCACTTCAGGCCGGTCTCGAAACAAACGCACGGAATCGGCTGGCCGTGATCGAAGGCGCCGTCGCGGATCGCGGTGACCGAATCCTGGGTGAGGTCGTCCTGCGCCATCGCGAACAGGCCGTTGAACAGCGGGCTGGCGGTATCCACCCGCAGGGTCTGTTTCGCGATGATGCGCTGGCCGTATGGCCACGCCAGCGTGTAACTGTCGTTGGAGTCGGCAGTCATGCCCACGTGCACCCCATGCCAGTCGAGCCCGTCCTGCCAGGTCGGCGCGGTGGCGCCCGCGGCCATCGCCGCTGTCAGCAACAGGCTCAGCATGGGCGCACCGCACGCCGTTCGGAAAGAGTGATGGACTGCATCGGCATGATCCTCGGTAGCTGTAGTGGTGCGGCGTCACGCTCGAACACCCTGCATGGTAGGCAGCGTCGCACTGCAGCAACCAGCCCATGCATACGTATTCATGCCGCTCCCCATCATGCCATTGCGCACCGTTGCGAAGGCAAGCCGGTTGAGTCTGGCGCCGGCTTTCTCTAACGTGCGGCGGATCGAGGACGCGATCCTCCCGTGCGCAATCCACAGGTGGCCATGTTCAATCCGAACCCGAAGATCGAGCACCTCCGGCTGGCCAATGGCGGCGTCTGCCATGTGATCGACGATGCATTGCTGGAGCCGGAACGCATCGTCGAGGCGGCAGCGGCGCAACGCGATGCATTTCGCCCGATCGATTTCAATGCCTATCCCGGCAACTACCTGCTGCTGCCGGCCGCGCTGCAGCAGGCGCTGCAGGACTTCTTCAACCGGCATATCCGTGCGCTGTTCGATGCGCGACGGCTGATGGCGATGCACAGCCGGCTGGCGATGGTGACGCTGCGGCCGGACCAGCTGCGTCCGTGCCAGTGGATCTGCCACAACGACAACCCGAGCATCGATCGCTCGCACAGCATCCAGGCGTCGGTGCTGTATCTGTTCAGGGACACGCAACTGGGTGGCACCAGTTTCTACGAACCCGCGCGCTCGATTGCGGAGGCCAGGCAGTTGTTCGCCGATTCGATGACCCTGTCGAACGAGGCATTCACCGAACGCTACGGCATCCAGCCGGGCTACATCCACGCGTCGAACCAGCATTTCACCCAGGTCGGCAGCGTGCCGGCACGCTGGAACCGGATGATCTTCTACGATGGCAGCCTGCTGCATTCGGGCGACATCTTCGCACCGGAAAAGCTCAGCGCCGACCCTCGCACCGGCAGGCTGACCCTCAACGGCTTCTTCACCTGCCGTCGCAACGCGCGCTGACGGCCATCGATGAATCAGGTCCTCCCTACCGCCGCACCCCATCGGCGCAACAACTTCGATGGTCTGCGCCTGATCGCTGCGTCGATGGTGCTGTTCTCCCATCAGTTCGTGATTCTCGGTGCTCCGGAGCCGGCACCGTTCGGCGATTCGTTCGGCGCCCTCGCCGTGATGATGTTCTTCGTGATGAGCGGCTACCTGGTCGCCGAAAGCTGGTATCACGACCCGCACTTGATGCGATTTGCCTTGCGTCGACTGCTGCGCATCTGGCCTGCGCTGGTGGTGGCCACGATCGCGATCGCGCTGGCCGCTGCCGCGGTCACCACGTTGCCGCTGCATGAGTATCTCGGTGCCGCCACGGGCCGATTCGTGATCGCCAATGCCGAGTTCCGCACCGTCCACCCATTGCCCGGCGTGTTTGCGACGTCGCCGCCGAATGCCAACCTGTCGTCGGTGAATGCCAGCTGGTGGACGATCCCGATGGAGGCGCACTGCTATGCCTACCTGGCGATCATGGGCCTGATCGGGTTGCGTCGGCGCTGGGTTTCAATCGTCGCGTTCCTGCTGGTTCTGCTGATGTACCTCAAGACGCTGCCCGGTCATGCGAGAGCGGATGCGTTCGACAACATCAGTGACTACTACATCGCGTTCTTCATGACCGGTGTATGCGCGCGTCAGTTCGCCGGCGAGTTGCGGCGGGCCTGGGTCGTCGTGCTTGGTGCCGGGATCCTTTGTGTCGCCGCAGCAGTGGTGTTTCATCAGCACCGCCTGGGCGAGTGGGCAGTGATGTCGCCACTGACGCTGCTGCTCGGCGCGCGCAGCACGCCGGGCATCCGGTCGGCGGCGCGGTTCGGCGATCTCTCCTACGGCATCTATCTCTACGCCTATTTCGTGCAGCAGCTGAGCGTGCGGGTATGGCCGGCGGTGCCGTCCTATTCGGCCACGGTCGCCGTCGCCTTGATCGCAACAGTGCTGCTGGCGTGGTGCTCGTGGCATCTTGTCGAGGCGCCAGCCTTGCGCCTCAAACGTCATTTGCATCGATGGTTTCCGGACGGCGCGGCGTAGCCACTCCATTTCGTCCTCGAGCAACGCAAGCTTACCGGCGGAGAGCTTGCGCGAGCGGCACGGTTCGTTGCCGTGCCGCTCGC
>JBDTZX010000010.1:0-14934 GCA_040004895.1 Rhodanobacter sp.
TGCCCTCGCAGAACGCGTGGAAGATCCGCCTGCTGCTCAATCACCTCGGCCGTCCATACCGTTCGGTGATGGTCAGCATTTTCGAGGGCGACGGGCGCACGGAAAGCTATCGGCGCATCAGCCCGACCGGCACGGTGCCGGCGATACAGCTCGAGGACGGCCGCGTGCTGTCGGAGTCGAATGCGATTCTCGCGTTCCTTGCCGATGGTTCGGCTTACCTGCCCGGCGATCCGTTCGGCCGCGCCAAGGTGCAGCAATGGCTGCACTTCGAGCAGGAGCGGATCGAAGCGGTGATCGGCTCGCTGCGGTACTGGACGATGACCGGCAAGCTGCCGCGCCGGTCGACGGAGCTGGTTGAAGGCAAGCGCCGCGCTGCGGCGAACTCGTTGAGCATTCTTGAGAGCGAACTTTCAACGCGAAACTTCGTGGCCGGCGACCGCTACACCATCGCCGACATGGCGATTTTTGCCTATGCCAGTCGCGCCGATGAGGCGGGGGTATCGCTGGCGCCGTATCCGCAGTTTCGTGCGTGGGTCGCGCGCGTGGAGGCGCAACCCGGCTTTCTGGCTACCATGCATCCGTACGCCATTGACGCCATGTCGGTGAACGAATTGCCCTGAGTCTGGGCCTTACGTCACGGGCGGCGTGCAGGGACGCGATGGCATACTCGGGGTTTTCCGGTCCGGGGTTTCCCATGCGCCTCCTGCCTGCCTTTGCCTTTGGCCTGCTTGTGCTGTCGCCGGCCGTTCACGCCGCCGATCCGCATTCCTACGCCCAGCCCGACCAAGTGGTGGTAACCCACCTGCATCTCGATCTGACGATCGATTTCCCGCATCGACAACTGGATGGACAGGCGACGCTGAAACTGGACTGGAAGAATCCGACGGCGTCCTCGCTGGTGCTGGACACGCGCGACCTGAACATCGCATCGATCAACGCGATCGACGCGAACGGCAAGGCCACACCGTTGAAATACGCCATGGCCGCGCCCGACAAGCAGCTCGGCAGCAAGCTCACCGTCGCCACGCCAACGCATCCAGCGCAGGTGCGCATCGTCTACACCACCTCGCCGCACGCCTCGGGCCTGCAGTGGCTGCCACCGGCGCAGACAGCCGACAAGAAGCAGCCTTTCATGTTCTCGCAGTCCGAGTCGATCCACGCACGCTCATGGGTACCGTTGCAGGATTCGCCGGCAATCCGTTTCAGCTACGACGCGCACGTGCATGCGCCGAAGGATGTGCGCGTGGTGATGAGTGCGATCAACGACGCAAAGCATCCGCTCGACGGCGATTTCAGTTTCGACCAACCGCATCCGATTCCGTCGTACCTGCTGGCGATTGGCGCCGGCGATATCGCGGTGAAGGAAACCGGCCCGCGATCGGCAGTCTATGCGGAGCCCTCGGTGCTCGGCAAAGCCGCGCACGAGTTCGAGGACACCGAGAAGATGATCGCCACCGCAGAACGGCTGTATGGCCCGTACCGCTGGGACCGCTACGACATCCTGGTGCTGCCGCCCTCGTTCCCGTATGGCGGCATGGAAAATCCGAACATGACGTTCGCCACGCCGACGGTGCTGGTCGGCGACAAGAGCCTGGTGTCGCTGGTGGCGCACGAGCTGGCGCATTCGTGGTCGGGCAACCTGGTGACCGCAGCCAGCTGGCGCGACATCTGGCTCAACGAAGGCGTCACCACCTACGTGCAGGGGCGCATCACCGAGGCGCTGTATGGCAAGACGCTGGCCGACGAGGAAGCGCTGTTGTCCGCCCGCGCGTTGCAGAAATATATCGGCCGGATGCCCGACAACCTGCAGAAGCTGGCACCTGATCCGCAAGGGATCGGTGCGGATGACTCACTGTCGAACGTGGTCTATGGCAAGGGAGCATGGTTCCTGCGCACACTTGAATTGCGCTACGGACGCGACACGTTCGACCAGTATTTGAAAGGTTATTTCGATCACTTCGCGTTCCAGAGCATCAGCACCGAACAGATGCTTGATTACATGAGGCCGAACCTGATCGACAAATACCCCGGCAAGATGAGCTGGGCCGAAGTAACCACCTGGGTCTACGCAAGCGGGCTTCCGAAACATGCGCCGTTGCCTGATTCGGCACGTTTTCGCGAGATCGATCGTGAACGCGTCGATTTCCTGGCCGCCAAACTGCCCGCCAGCAGACTTCGGGCGAAGGGCTGGAACACGCAGGAGTGGATGTATTTCCTCGATCGCCTGCCGGACTTTACTCCGGTAAACAAGCTCGAACTGCTTGACGCTGCCTGGCACCTTACAGGCACACCGAACGTCGAGATCGGCATGCGCTGGTACAGCCACGCCATCGCGTCCGATGACAAAACCGTCTGGCCAGCCGCCGCCGAATACATGACACGCATTGGCCGCCTGAACCTCACACTGACGTTGTACGCAGCCTTCGCGACCACGCCGAGGGGGCTGGCTTTTGCCGAACAGGTCTATGCCAAGGCAAAAGCCGGCTATCACCCGCTGACACAGCAGGCAGTCGAAAACCTCATCCGCGAAGCGAAGAAAACAAAGAATTGACTGCTCCCCCTTCTGTGAAGCACGGGAAGGTTGGACGTAATACGCTTTTGATCTTCCATTCAGATCACGAGCAACCCCACCCAGTCCTCCCCTGAAGACAGGTGAGGGGTATTCACCACCTCGACTCAAACAAGAACCTCCCATGTCGCCATCAACAACTACAGTCACGCCACTCTGGAAACGCATGCTGCTGCGCCGGTTGAGATTCCTGGCGTGGCTGGTTGCGATTCTGGCGATCCTGCTGGGTGGAAGCTATCTGTTCGCCCCGCAGTGGCTGATGCGGGCGAACTTCATGCGCGAAGCAATGAGCGCGCATCTGGAAAAGCATTCCGTGCAGGCCGGCGATAGCCGCTGGGTCTACTACGAGGGGGGCGACGGCCCGACCATCGTGCTGCTGCACGGCTTTGCCGACAGCAAGGAAGTCTGGTTGCAGACCGCAAAAACACTGACAGCGCATTTCCACCTGATCATTCCCGATCTTCCCGGCTGGGGCGAGTCCTCACGCAACCCCGGCGGCAGCTACAACGTCGATGCGCAGGCCGCGCGCCTCAATGATTTCGTGCAGACCCTGGGACTGCAGCACTTCGTGCTGGTCGGCCATTCCATGGGCGGCGCGATCGCTGGTGTCTACGCGGCGGAACATCCCGATCACGTCGCCGAGCTGGCGCTGGTCGATGCGTTCGGCATCAAGTACCGGGAGAACGCGTTTGCCAAGGCGGCCTTGGGCGGCAGGAACCCGTTCCTGTTCGACGACCGCGCCGGTTTCGCCACCGCCGCCGCGCTGGCGTTCGAAAAGCCGGTCGACCTGCCTGGACGATTCGTCGACGTCTTGGTCAGGCGCAACCAGCAGGATCGGGCGTTCATCGAACACACATTCAACGAGTTGCGCGATCCCTCGCAATATCTGGCCGTTCAGAATCGCCTGGACCAGCTGACCATGCCAGTGCTCGGGCTGTGGTGCCACGACGACCGGATCATCGACATCTCGGCGCAGGACAACCTGCGCAACGGCCTGACCCATGCCAGCGCGATCAGCACCAGCACCATCAACGGCTGCAATCACATGCCGATGCTGGAAAAGCCCGACGACACCGCGCAGATCCTGACCGGCTTCGCGCTGTCGCATTGAGCATGATTCGCCGGTTCGAACCCGCAGAAATTACGTCCGGGCGACACGCAAGTTACCCGTTGGCAACACATTGTTGTGAATTCGTGATGACAACATGGGACAATGGGCTACTCAGCCTGGATGTCGGTATGCCCACTTGCAAGAAACCACAACCATGCAACGCACGATGAAATCAGGCCTGGTGCGCTCGGGCGTGGATGCGATCGTGCGCATGTCGAGCACGCGTGCGAACTACTGGATCGAGGTCGGCGTGGATCTGACGCTGGCCATCGCGCTGGTGTCCGAGGGCTGGCGCCATCACCGCGGCGGTCCGTTGACCGCAGCGCTGGCGCTCGGACTGGGACTGCTGGCTTTCAGCCTCATCGAATACTGCTTTCACCGCTGGATGTTCCACACGCGGATTCCGCTGTTTGAACAAGGTCACCGGTTGCATCACGAGCGCCCGCTCGGCTACGACTCGCTGCCGTTTTTCCTGCCGGCCGCCGTGCTGCTGAGCCTCACTGGCCTGTGCGCACTGGTCATGCCGATCGGGTTCGCGTTGCTGATGACCGGCGCGGTCACGTTCGGCTACATTGTCTACGGCCTGAGCCACTTCATCATCCATCACGTCCGTTTCAAGCAGCCGCTGCTGCGCCGCTGGGCCGGCGCGCACCACGTGCACCACTATCATCCGGGCACCAATTTCGGCCTCACCACGCCGTTGTGGGATGTGTTGCTGGGGACGCGTTACGTGCGGCGTCCACGCAATACCTGATTGAGTCCGGCAGCCTGTCGCCGCTTCACTCGCGCGGCCGGAAGAGGCGATTGATTGAATCAGAGTACACCCGGTACCAACGCCTTCACCCGCTGCATGTAATCGACATAGGCAGCCCCAAACTGGTCGCCAAGCCAGCGCTCCTCGAGTCGCAACTTGCGCCAGAACGAGACGGCGACAATCGCCAGCGCGAGCAGGCCGCGCCATTCGCCGATCATCATGCCGGTACCGAGAAAAGCCAGTAGAAGTCCCGTGTAGATCGGATGGCGCACATAGCCATACGGGCCAGCTTCGATCAGCTCGTGATCCTGTTTGAGTTGCACAACGGCGCTCCAGTTGCGACCCAGCACGTGCCGCGCCCAGCAGGCGAACAACAAACCCGCACAAGTCAGGGCCAGCCCGGCGCGGACGACCCATGGGGAAAACGGAATGAAACGCTGGTCGAACATCCCGTCCAGCCATGACGGGAACGGCCTGACCAGCAGCAGCACCGCGACCATGAGTGGCAGGCTGTACTTGAAGAAGCGCGCCAACGGCTGCTCGACCCGTACCGGGCGTTTCGCGTCACGCGCACTCCACCACCAGTACAACAACCAGACCAGCCAGATGCTTTCGGTGACGAGATCGAGGGAGAAGTCCATGGCTTTTCTGAAGACTGCGGTAATACCGAAGGTCTGCCCTGATGACGGGGCATGTCCGTTTGCAACGGCCACGCGAAAGCGTGCTCAATCGGCGACGTCGTCCACCAGCCGGTCGAGTTCGGACTTAAGGATCGCGCCGTTCTGGCGCAGCCAGTCGCGCTGTTCGCGCCAGTCGGGGAACAGGTGTTCCACCTGCGCCCAGAAGCGCGGTGAGTGATTGCGCACCTTCAGGTGACACAGTTCGTGCACCAGCACATAGCGCAGCGCCGCCGGTGGCGCCAGCGCCAGCGCGAGATCGAGGTTGATGCGATCGCGCGTGTCCAGGCTGCCCCACAGGCTCTTCATCGGACGGATTCGCAACGATGTCGGTGCCAGCCCGAGTTGCGGCACATATCCGGCCAGCCAGCGCGACACATCGCGGCGGATCACCGCTTCCAGGTGTGATGCGATCAGACCGCGCGCGATCGGCAGGGCGCGCGTGTGCGGTCGCGGAATCAGCAGGGTCAGGCCGGTCTCGTGCGCTTCGATCTTGGGATAGGCACCTTCGGCCCAGTCGAGTTCCGCCAGTTCGCCGCGCAGCGGGAAGGTGCATGGATAGCCCACGCGCAACGGTGGCAGCGGATTCACGATCAGGTTCAACTCGTCGAGCTTCTGCTCGAGCCAGTCGGCGTGGCTGCGCAGGAAGGCGCTGACTTGGCCCGGATGCGTGCCCAGCGGGAACGTGACCCGTGCGCCCTTGGGCGTGACCGTGAGACGCAGCCGGCGCGCGCGCGGATGAGCGGTTTTCAGTACGCGGATGATGCTGCCGCCCACTGTCGCCAATTCCAGCCAGTCGCCTTCCAGATGCTGCGCCATGAGCCCGCCTGTGATACCTCGGCCTGTGCTTTTGAACGATGGGAGTCCGCGTCGCCAGAAAGCGGGCGGATGATCAGTATGCCGTGCCCGGATGACTTGTGGTGTGGATTTTTTGTTCAGCTTTCCGCGGGTCGCGGCAAGCCAAACCATTCCTCCAGTTTGCCCAGCAAACGCTCCAGTTCCAGGGTCAACAGGGCGAAACTGGCGTCCATCTCGGCGTGGGCGTCCTGCTGGCTGTCGCCCAGCTCATCCATGACCACGTCCAGGAACTTCAGCTTGCGGATGATCAGGTCCTCGCCCAGCACGAAACTGATGCGGTCATCGTAGGTGAGCCCCAGCAGGAACACCTGTTTGCCGTTGCGCAGGTGCTCCTTGACCTCCTCGGCATCAAGGTCCTGGCGGCGGCATTTGGCGATCGCGCCGGTGGCGGTGGCCGGATCGCGCAGTTCGCACTCGTCGCCCAGGGTCAGGCCGGCCGGCAGATTGCCACTGGCGAGCCAGTCGGTCATCAGCACCCGCGGGCCTTCCTCCGGTGCCAGCGGCACGGCGGGGAAGCTGCCCAGCGCTTCGCGGATCTGGGTCAGCGCGTTCTCGGCAGATTTACGGCTGGACGTATCCAGCACCAGCCAGCCCTGTCTGGTGTCGACATAGGCGGACATTCGCGAGCTGCGCACAAAGGCGCGCGGCAGCAGTTCGGTCAGCAGATCCTCCTTGATCCGCTTGCGCTCGCGCCCACCGACCTTGCGGCCTTCTTCCTCGGCGATTTTCTGCACCCTGCGCTGCAGTTCCTCGTTGATGACCTGGGCCGGCAGCAGCTTGTCCTCGCCACCGACAGTCAGCAATGTGCAGTGCTTCACCGTATGCGTGAGCGGTTCGGCCTCGCCGCGCCCGACCGGTGGCACGAAGCCCTTGGTAAACATTTCCAGCGGCCCGCACGGGCGCAGGCGGTGCTCGCCCAGCGCCTCGTCGAGGCGTTTCAGATCGGTGGCGACAGCAGGGGAAAAGCGGAACAGCGTGAGATTGCGAAAGAACATGGTCATCCGGATGAAAGTTGCCCGCAGGCAAAGTTTTTGCGCGCGCCGTCACCGGCGCGAAGGAATGGACTTCTGAATGTCAGCGACTGACCGCTGCGACCGCGGCCGCCACGGTGTCGAGGTTGTCGTGATTGAGCGCAGCCACACAGATGCGACCGCTGTCCAGCGCGTAGATGGCGTACTCCTCGCCCAGCCGGTGCACCTGCGCCTTGCTCAGACCGGAATAGGAAAACATGCCGGCCTGGCTCTGGATGAAACCAAAATTCGTCGCGCCATGCTCGGCCAGCCGCTCGACCAGTCCGGCGCGCATTTCGTGGATGCGCGTGCGCATGCCACCCAGTTCCTGCTCCCAGCGCGCACGCAGTTCCAGGCTGCCCAGCACGCCGGCCACCAGCGCGGCGCCATGCGTGGACGGGCTGGAATAGATGGTACGGATGGTCTGCTTGATCTTCGACAGCAACCGTGTCGCCTCATCGCGATCGCTGCCGATCATTGACAGCGCGCCTACCCGTTCGCCGTAGAGCGAAAACGACTTGGAATAGGAGTTGACCACCACGAACGCCTCGATGCCGGAGGCCGCGAGCAGGCGCACCGCCGTGGCATCCGCATCCAGACCCTGATCGAAACCCTGGTAAGCCATGTCGACGAACGGCAGCAACTGGCGCTCCTTCAGCGCGTCGATGATCCGCTGCCACTGCGCGGCATCCGGATCGACACCGGTCGGGTTGTGACAACACGCATGCAGCAGCACCACGGTGCCGGGCTCCAGGCGGCTCAGATCTTCCAGCATGCCGGTGATATCCAGGTCATGACTGGCCGGGTCGTAGTAGCGGTACTGCAGCAGCTCGAACCCGGCGGTGCGGAAAATCACGTGATGGTTGCCCCAGCTCGGATCGCTGATCGCGATCTTCGCGCCGGCACCCGCGACCTGTTTGAGCACGTCGGCCGCCACGCGCAAGGCCGCGCTGCCGCCAATGGTCTGCGCGGTCGCCACGCGGCCATCCACGAGCAGCGGTGATTCGGCGCCGAACAGCAGCTGCCGGGTGAGCCGGTTGTATGCCGCCAGACCATCGATCGGCAGATAGCCGCGCGGCCGCAGTGTGGTTGCCAGCGCCTGCTCCACTTCCCGCACGCTGCCCAGCATGGGTACGTCGCCATGCTCGTCGACATAGATACCCACGCCCAGATTGATCTTGTTCGCGCGCGGATCGGCCACGTACGTTTCGGTCAAGCCCAGGATCGGATCGCCCGGGGCCATTTCAACGGATGCAAAGAAGGACACGGCTGTTACTCAAGATGGGAATGGAACGGCGAAAGGGATTTCAAGCTTGCGCTACAGCGGTCTCATCCGCCGCGTCTGCAGGCCATGCGGGTGACGCGACGAGCGCGCCGAAATCGAACAATTGGCGATCGGCCAGGTGCGAGGGTGACACATGGCCCAGCGCGCGAAAGATGTTTTCACTGCGGCCGGGCTGCACGTGTTCCCACTCGGCCAGCATGCGCTGCACTGCCTTGCGCTGCAGGTTGTCCTGCGAGCCGCACAGGTTGCACGGAATGATCGGAAATTGCCTGTGCAAGGCATAGTCGGCGATATCGGCTTCGCTGCAATACGCCAGCGGCCGGATCACCACATGGCGGCCGTCGTCCGAGCGCAGCTTCGGCGGCATCGCCTTCAGTTGCGCCTGATGGAACAGGTTGAGAAAAAATGTGCCCAGGATGTCGTCGCGGTGATGGCCCAACGCGATCTTGCTGATGCCGTTGACCGCGGCCCAGCTGTACAGCGCGCCGCGGCGCAGCCGCGAACACAGGCTGCACATCGTCTTGCCGGCGGGGATCAGCCGCATCACCGTGGTGTAGGTGTCCTGCTCGATGATGTGAAACGGCACGCCGCGCGCGGCAAGGTAGTCGGGCAGTACATGCCCGGGGAAATCCGGCTGCTTCTGATCGAGGTTCACCGCGATCAGTTCAAAAGGCACCGGTGCCTTCGCCTGCAGCTGCAGCAGAAGGTCCAGCAGGGTGTGCGAATCCTTGCCGCCAGACAGGCACACCATCACCTTGTCGCCTGCCTCGATCATGCCGAAATCGCCGATCGCCCGGCCCACCTGATGGCGCAGGCGGTGGGCCAGTTTGCCAGGCTCGGCAGCTGGCGCGCGGGTGATTTCGGGCTGGGCGGGCATGACCACCGGTCGGTCGGGGAGAACCGTCATTGTAGCTGGCCGGACCACTCTCTTCCGACAGCCCGATCGGCGCTAAACTAAGCAACTTGCCCCTCAGCCGTTGCCATCGCCATGCAGGTTCAGGATCACTCCGAAATCGTCCACCTGCTCGCGGAGCTGCGGATGGAACATCGTGATCTGGATGCGGTGATCGAGCAGCTGGCCACCGCGATCGGCCGTGACGAGCTGCAGCTGACCCGGCTGAAAAAACGCAAGCTGCTGCTGAAGGACAATATCGCCCGCCTCGAGAGCAAACTGATACCCGACCTCGACGCCTGAGCACCGTATCTCTTGAAGCCGGAACCCCGATGAGTCCGCTCGCCCCCGTGCTATTGCAGGAAGTCCTGCTGCAGGACAAATACGTTGCACTCGAGCCACTGCAGCTCGAACACGCCGCAGCACTCGAAGCAGCAGCCGCCGATGGAGAACTGTGGAACCTGTGGTTCACCAGCGTGCCGCCGCCGGGACAGATGCTCAGCTATATCGAGAAGGCGCTGCAAGGTCAGGCAGGTGGCGCGATGCTGCCGTTCGCCATTCGCGAAACATCCAGCAACGAGATCGTCGGTACCACACGCTACTACGATTTCGTGGCGGAGTTGCCGCGGCTGGCGATCGGCTACACCTGGTACGCGAAACGCTGGCAGAAAAGCCATCTCAACACCGCCTGCAAGCGCCTGCTGTTTCGACACGCGTTCGAGTCACAGGGCTGCGTGGCGGTGGAAATCCACACCGACAGCCGCAACCTCGATTCGCAACGCGCGATCGAGCGTCTCGGTGCGCGCCGCGAAGGTGTACTGCGCGCGCACAAGCGTCGGCCGGATGGTTCGCTGCGCGACACCGTCTGCTACAGCGTGCTCGCCACGGAGTGGGCGGACGTGGATCGCTGGCTCGACATGCGCCTGACGCGTCTGGTGCAGCCTCCGGCTCCGTGATCGGCGCCATTGAGTTCACGTGAAGGCGTGATGGATACCTTACAGCAACCGGTTGACCAGCCGATCCAGCCGCGTGCGGTTCAGTCGCTTCAGCTGCTTGCGCACCTCTTCCGGATAGTGCCGCGGACTCTCCAGCGCAAGATAGTCGATCAGCCGCGTGGCATGCCGTTTCAACGCCGCCCATTCGGCCTGATGCCGGACATGCAGCAACCTGGACGGATCGCGCAACAGCAGGCCGTTTTCCAGATCCAGCGACCAAGCGCGTGGGTTGAGGTTGTTGCCGGTGAGCACGGCGACATCGTCATCCACGAACAGGCCCTTCAGGTGATAGCTGTTGTCGCCATCGCGCCACAGATACAGGTTGAGCTGGCCGTTGGCGATCTGCTCCCGATGCGTGCGCGCAAAACGGCGCAGGTTGTTTTCGTAGAGATACGGCAGCAGGCCGATGGTCTTGAACGGCTGGCCCGGTGGAATGTAGAAATCGTTCGCGGTCTTGTCGCCGACCATGACGTCGATGCTGCAGCCGCGGCGCAGCAACTGGCCGAGCACGATGCGCACCGGCCTGGGCAGGTTGAAATACGGCGTCAGCACGATCACCCGCTTGCGTGCGGTGCGCAGCAGCGTGAGCAACACCTCATTGAGCTGGTTGTCGTTGCGGCCGAAGCCGAGCAGCGGGGTGACCGCCACCTCACCCGCTGCGGGCGAGCCGTGCGGCACGTCGTAACGGACACTCTGCATGGCCTGGCGGAATTCACGGATCGCCCCCAGCAACGAACGCGTGGTGGGTACCTCGACCACGTTCAACCGCCGCACCGCAGCGCTCTGCACGAGGTTTTTCTGCACGAACGCCGCCATGGCATCGGCCAGGCCACGATGGTGCAGCAGGTGATAGCGATCGAGCCGGTAGCGCTGGTGCTGATGCAGATAGACGTCGTTGAGGCTGGCGCCGCTGTAAAGCACGGCATCGTCGATCACGAAACCTTTCAGATGCAGCACGCCGAGGATCTCGCGGCTCTGCACCGGCACGCCGTAGATTGCCACTCCTGGCCCGAACCGCTTTGCATATTCGCGATACATGCCGGCATTGCCTTCGCTCTTCTGCTTGCCGATCAGGCCGCGCTGCGCGCGATGCCAGTCGACGAAGATCGAGATCTGCAATGCGGGATGCCGGGCGTGCGCCGCATACAGCGCATCAAGCACGTCGCGGCCACCGTCATCGTCCTGCAGGTACAGCGTGACGATCACGATGCGCCGAGTGGCCTGTGCGATTTGCTGCAGAAGGGCTTGGCGGAATGCCGCCGGATCGGGCAGAATTTCCACGGCCGCAGCCGGCACGCTGAACGAGCCAAGAGCGTCCAGCATGGCCGGGGCTTTTCGTCGGTTCAGCGGAGCGACGATCCGGCGCGCGATCCGCCGCGGCACGTTGGTCAGTCGATTCATGGACTCGATGGTCGGGCGAACGTCAGGAAAAAGGCAAACGCCCGTTGTGCTTGCGTTGCCGACACGCGTGCGCGTTCCCGTTGCTGCGACTCAGCCGCCATGCACCGGGAAGGTCTGCGCGTTGCCCGGCGCCGAATCGGTGTGGCCTGAGGGCGAGGGCGCACGATTCGGCGTGACCGTGCGCGCACCGCACCGGTAGACGCCCCACGGCTGCGAACCATCGGCCGGCTCGGCCAGCGGCTTGATCGTGTCGGCACGCATTTTGGCCGCTTCGTTGCGCGCCATCACTTCGAGCTCGTCCCGCACGGTGATGTTGTTGCGATCGACCGGGCCGACATGATCCATCACCGACACCGTGACCTTGCCCAGATCGCGGCAGGCAGACACGTCGCCGCTCCAGGCGGTGCGGACATTCTGCGCCGCATCGTCCAGGGTAATGCCCCAGCTGCAGGCGCCGAGCAGGAGAACAGGAACGAGCATCAGCAGGGTCTTGCGCATGGGTGACTCCGGCAGCGGTGACTTGAATGAAGAGGCCGCGCCATGACCGGCGCGGCCTCCATCCTAGCGCGAGGACATGATGGCGTCCCCGAATGGATCCCGAACGCGCATCGCCGGAAGGTGCTGGCGATGCATCGCGCCTACCTCATCGCCTTGCCCGGCTCGACCGTGGGATGGCCGTCGGCGTCCAGCACCTGCACGTCACCGAGCTTCAGCGCGCGGATCGGAGCCTCGATCTTCTTGAGATCGCCGACGATGACCCAGGTCAGCCGATCAGGATGGATCAACTGCGCTGCGGCCGCCTGCACCGATGCATCGCTTTGCGCCTCGATGCGCGACTTCAACGTCTGCACGTAGTCATCCGGCCGGCCGTACAGGGCGATGCCTTGCAGCGCACCCATCACTGCACCGGTGGTCTGGTAGTCGCCGGGCATGCCACGCACGTCTCCGACCTTGATCTTGCTGATCTCCTGCGCAGTCAGCGGCTTGTCACCGATCACTGCCCGGGCCTCTTTCAGCATCTCCTCGACCGACGGTGCGGTCTTGTCGGTCTGCACTGGCGCATACAGCAGGAACGGACGCTGGCCGACGGCGTTTTGCAGGAAGCTGAAGGCGCCATAGGCCCAGTGCTTGTCCTCGCGCAGGTTCATGTTGAGGCGCGAGGTGAAGGCGCCGCCGAAGGCCCCGTTCATGGTCTGGATTTCCAGATTGTTGGATGCCTTGGTCGACGGCGCAAGGCTGCCGGCCAGGATCAGGGTCTGCTGCGCCCCGGGACGATCGACCAGGTACACGCGTGCCTGCCGCGGTGGCGCGACCTCGCCGATGCGCTTGGTCGGCACCTTGCCAGCCGGTGCTTTCCAGCTGCCGAACGCCGCGTTCAATTGCGGAATGATCTTGGCCAGCGTGGTATCACCCGCCACGAGGATCTTCGCGTTGTCGGGGCGGATGTAGTCCGCCATGAATCCGCGCATGTCAGCCGCATCCAGCGACTTGATCGACGCCTCGGTGCCTGAGCCGGTGAACGGAATCGCGTAGGCATGTCCGTTGCCGTACAACAGCGGCGGAAGCGTGCGCAGCGCGATGCCGATCGGCTGGCTCTTTTCCTGGGCGATACCGGCCAGCCACTGGCCACGCAGGCGGCTGATGTCGCCGTCGCGGAAGGCCGGGTTGCGCACGATATCGGCGAACAGATCCAGCGAGGGTTTCAGCTGGTCGTCCAGCGCGTTCAGCGACGCGTTGCAGTAATCCAGCCCGCAACCGGAGGAAATGACCGCGCCAAGGCGCTGCTTGCGCTTGGCGATCTCGACCGAGTCCAGGTCCTTGCTGCCTTCGTCGAGCATCGACATGGTGAAGCTCGACGTGCCCAGTTTGCGACCCTGGTCCGCCGCGTAACCTGCATCGAACAGCAATTGC
The DNA here is from genome assembly GCA_040004895.1 of Rhodanobacter sp. Taxonomy (GTDB): domain Bacteria; phylum Pseudomonadota; class Gammaproteobacteria; order Xanthomonadales; family Rhodanobacteraceae; genus Rhodanobacter. The sequence continues at coordinate 13,464 of JBDTZX010000010.1, forward strand.
AGTTGCACCGCGGGCACCGTGTGTCGCTCGGCGAGCACCACCTCGATGCCGTTTTCGAGCTTGCCGCGTTGCAGCTTCGGAAAGCTCAGGTTGGGGAAGCTGTCGACTTGGGGCACACCTTTGCTGCGATCGACATGGCTCTTGACGGTTTCATAGTTGCCTTTGGCGGAAAGCGCCGGCTTCGGCTTGCCGGGCGCCGCCGCACGACCGGTAGCGGTGGCCATGTCGGCGGCGTCGATCTTGCCCGGCACCACGGTCAGCGTGTAGTCGCCCTTGGCAATCCAGCGGTTCGCCACCGCAGTGACGGCGGCTGGCGTGGCCGCCATGGTCTCCCTGAAATCCTTCAGATAGGCGGCGGGATCATTCTGGTAGAGCTGGCCTTCCGCCAAGATCGACGCCTGCGTATTGACGTTCTCCAGCCCGCGCACGAAGGATGCGCGCATCTGCGTCTTCGCCCGCGCCATCTCGTCGGTAGTCGGGCCGTCCTTGAGAAAACGCTGCCACTCGTCGGCGATCGCGGCATCGACCCTTTTCGGATCCACGCCCTTCTTCACGTCGACCTGCAGCTGGAACAGACTGGCCAATACGTGCTGCTCGACGTTCACTGACACGTCGTCGACCAGCTTGTCCTGATAGACCAGCCGCTGGTAAAGCCGCGAGGTCTTGCTGCCGCCGAGCACGGTCGCGGCCAGTTCGAGCAGGTTCTCGTCGGAGCTGCCGACCGGCGGCACGTTCCATTCGCGATAGAGGCGAACTTGCGCCACGTTGTCGCTCATCGTGCCTTGCGTCGCCGCATCGCGCGGCGCCACCCACGGCTGTGGCCGTGGCACCTGCGGGCCGGCAGCGATGTCGCCGAAATACTTCAGCATCTTTTCCTTCGCCACCGCCGGCGTGATGTCGCCGGACAGCACCACCACGGTGTTGGCCGCGCCGTAGTAATCGCGAAACCACTGCTTGACGTCGGCCAGCGAGGCAGCGTTCAAGTCCTTCATCGAGCCGATGGTGTCGTGGTGGTAGGGATGGTTGGCGGGAAACGCCTCGGCCTGGATCATTTCGCCGGCGCGTCCGTAGGGCTGGTTCTCGTCCTGGCGCTTTTCGTTCTGCACCACGCCGCGCTGTTCGTCGAGCTGCGGCTGGCCGATCGCACCGAGCAGGTGGCCCATGCGGTCGGACTCCATCCACAGCGCCATGTCCAGCGCGGTGGTCGGCACGGTTTCGAAGTAGTTGGTTCGATCGAGCCAGGTGCTGCCGTTCTGGTCGGTGGCACCAGCCAGCTCGAACGGCTTGAAATATTCGTCCCGGTGGTTTTCCGAACCCTGAAACATCAGATGCTCGAACAGATGCGCAAAACCGGTCTTGCGCTCCGGCTCGTACGACGAGCCGACGTGATACCAGATGCTCACCGCCACCACCGGTGCCTTGTGGTCTTCGTGCACCACCACCGTCAGGCCGTTCGGCAGCAGGAAACGGC
>JBDTZX010000245.1:0-4380 GCA_040004895.1 Rhodanobacter sp.
ACCTTGATCCAGTTGCCGGTGGCGTTCTGCGCCGGCAGCAGCGAGAACACGCTGCCGGTGCCCGCTCCGATGCCGATCACCTTGCCGTGGTAGTCGGCGTCGCCGCCATAGAGATCCGATTCGATCCTGGCCGGTTGGCCGAGCCGGATGTGACGCAGCTGGCTTTCCTTGAAGTTGGCATCAATCCACAAACCGTGCAACGGAATCACCGTCATCAGCTGCTGACCCGGCTGTACGCTGTTGCCCAGTTGCACGCTGCGTTGCGCCACGTACCCGGAAACCGGCGCGTAAATTGCGTTGCGCTGCGCGGCAACCCAGGCAGCGCGGAAGTTGGCGCGAGCCTGCAGCACCTTCGGATTTTCTGCCACGTCGATGCCTTCGATCGAGGCGTGCGCGGCGTCGGCCTGTGCTTCGGCCGATGCCACGGCGGCGCGCGCCTGCGCCACGCCATCACGCAGGTGCTGCACGATCTCGGGCGACTCGGCGTGTGCGGCGAGCAGGGGCAAGTGACGCCTGAGATCGCCTTGCGACCTGGCCAGATCCAGCCGGCTGGCGGTGACCTGCGCATCGGCGCCGCCGGCCGAACTGGTCTGCTGGCGCACACCGCGGACCGCTTCGGCCAGTGCACTGCGTGCCTGCTCCATGCGCACATCGGCGTCGGTGCCGTCGAGCCTGACCAGCACCTGGCCTGCATCCACCCGCTGCGTGTCGTCGGCAAGAATCGCCACCACCGTGCCAGGCACCTGCGCGGAGATCGCCACCTGGTTGCCGCCGACGTACGCGTTGTCGGTCTTGATCCGGGTGGAAAACACGAACAGCCACAGCAGCAGCCAGATCACGCCGGCCACAACGAACACCGCCGCGACGATCAGCAGCACCCGGCGACGCTTGGCCGGATCCTTGGCCGCCATGCCGCTGTCATCGGTCTTTTTGTGAGCTTTCTTGTCGGCCTTGTCCTCGACGCTGTCGTCGGCCTTCGGCTTGTCGGACTCAGTGGCGCTCATGGTCGGCGGCTCCGGAAGAAGTGGGTGCGGCGGGGGACGGGGTGGCCTGATCATCGCTTCGATAACCGCCGCCCAATGCCTTGATCAGCAGAAGGTCGGTGCCCAGGGCCTGTGCCTGCAGTTGGGCCGCGTCGTCGCGCTGCTGCAACAACGCGGCTTCCGCAGCGAGGCTTTCACGGTCGTCGCGCACGCCCTGCCGTGCACGTGCGCGCGCCGTCGCCAGCAACTGCTCGTCGGCGGTGAGCTCGGCACGTTGCTCGTGGCGGCGCGCGGCGATCTGCTCGGCCGCCAGTGCCTGTGTCGCAACGTCCCTGGCGGCGGTGAGCACGGCGCTGTTGTATTGCGCAACCGCGGCGTCCAGCTGTGCTTTGCTCAGTCCGTAGTTCGCCTGCAGCTGGCCGCCCTCGAAGATCGGCAGGTGCAAGGCCGGGGTCAGCCCGAAGACGCGACTGCCGGCGGTGAACAGTTTGCCCATGTCGATGCTGGACAGCCCCGCCATCGCGGAGATGCCGATGTCCGGAAAGAATTCGGCGCGCGCGGCGTCGGTCTTCTTCAGCGCGGACTCGACCTGCCAGCGGCTGGCGGCGATGTCGGGACGACGCGCAATCAGGTCCAGCCGCGCATCCGCCGGAATGCCGCGTTCGATATTCGGTAACACTCGAGCCTGCAGCGGCGGCAGTTCCGCGGGCGCCACGCCCACCAGTGAGGCGAGCACCACGCGACGGATCTGCGCGGAGCCGTCGAGCGCCACGCGCATTTCGCGAACTTGCGCCAGTTGCATTTTCGCTTTCTGCGCGTCATCGGGCAGGTCAACGCCCTGTTTCACACGCAGCTCGGCGATCTGCAGGAACTGCTGCTGCGTGGAAAGCAGGCGCTCTGCCAGCTGCAGTCGTGCCTGGTCGGCCTGCCAGCCGAAATACGTATCGGCGATGGTGTACTGGAGTGTGAGCGCCGCGGCGCTGCGTTCGGCCTGCGCGGCGTGCGCCTGATCCAGCGCGGCCTCCACCGACGCACGTTTCTTGCCCCACCAGTCGAAATCGTATTCGAGCTGCACGCCAAGATCGGCCTGGTTGTACCAGGTGAAGCCGAGGAACTTGCTTGGAATCAGGCCGTGCTCGCTCATCCGCTGCCGCTGGAATTGCGCACTGCCATTCACCGACAGACCCATCTGTGCCGCGGCAAGTCGTGCGGATTGCTCGGCGCTGCGAACCCGGCTCTGCGCCAGGGCGAGATCCGGGGCATTCTGCATCGCGCGATCAATCAAGAGATCGAGTTGCGGATCGTTGTAGACGCGCCACCACTGCGCATTCGGCCAGCTGGCGCGGGCCGGTGTCTGCAGGCCGGCCAGCGGCACGTCGTCGCGGAGTGTCGGCCGTTTCAGCTTTGCCGGAGCGCCGGCACAGGCCGCCAGCGTCAGTGCGATGGCGGCCATCAGCACCATGCGGCTGCGGAGCAGGGCGTGCTTCATCGGAGCCTCGTTCATGGGTGGGTGGGTTCGCTCAACTGATCGAGATTCTGCGCAAGTCTGCGCAACAGTCGGTCAAGGTTGCGTTTATCCGTGTCACTGAAACCAGCGAACATCAGACCGACGCGGGGAAACATCGGCGGCAGCATCTTCCGCACGAAGCGCTTGCCGGCAGCGGTGATGCGGATCGACACTCGACGCCGGTCCTCGGCACTGGCGCCGCGGGTGATCAGACCGCGCTTGACCAGCGTATTGGCGATCCGCGTCATGTTGGTGGCGCCCTGCGTGGCGTATTCGCACAGCTCTCCAGGCGTGGAACTGCCATCGGGGCGGCTGTACAGGATCATCAGGGTGAGGAATTCGCTGTGGTTGAGCTTGTGTGGCTTGAGCTTGAATTCGAGCTCGGCCTCGAGACTGCCGCCGACCATCAGCATCAACCGGCACAGTCGCGCTTCGGGCGCGGGCATCTCCGGGATGATCTGGCTCACCCGCCCGATGCCCTCATCCATCATGGTGATGCAGTTTTTCAGACTGGCCATTTCATCAGTTCATATTTCATCAGTGAACTAAAATACACAAGCATTGCAGTGAGTGCAACCGACGCAACCGATCAGCGGGAACGGTCCAGATTGAACAGGCGGCGGCCATTGGAGGTGGTCGCGGATGCGATGGCTTGCTCCGATTCACCGCGGAGGGCTGTTATGCAGCGCAACACCTCGACAATGCGTGCCGGTTCGTTGCGTTGCCCGCGATGGAATGCATCGGGCTGGTCGGGTGCATCGCTTTCCAGCAGCAGGAATTCGATCGGCATGGTGCTGACGATGCGACGCAGCCGCTGTGCCCGCTCATACGTGACCGGACCACCGATGCCGATATGGAAACCCATCCGCCAGAGTTTCTCGGCCTGCTGCTCGCTGCCGGAAAAACTGTGCACGACACCGCGCAGGGGGCCGCTCCGGCGCAGTGTCAGGATGACTTCCTCGATCGCGCCGCGTGCATGCACGATCACCGGCAGGTCGTGGTCGGCCGCCAACGCCAGCTGACGCTCGAAATAGTGCTGCTGCAGCTGTCGATCGAGGCCAGCCACGTGGAAATCCAGCCCGATCTCGCCGACCGCCACGACATCATCATCTGCGAGCCACGACGGCAGCGCTTCCAGATCGCCGGGTACATGGCGGGCAAGAAACATCGGATGCAGGCCGAACGCGGGATGCAGCTGCGGTTGGCCGGAACAGATCGAGCGGATGCGGGCCCAACTGGGCGCATCGACGGCCGGAATGACCATGGCGCAGACGCCGGCCTGGGCGGCGCGTCCGATCACGGTCTCTCGATCGATGGCGAAAGCGTCGTCGTCGAGGTGGACGTGGCTGTCGATCAGGTTCAACGCCATGCGGTTCCTTGGAGCACTACTGCGTGGTGTTCAGTGTGAAGACAGCGTCATGATAGCGAGCTAAGTCCGATTCAGTCGGATACCAGTTCAATGGGTCGCAGGTATTTGCGCCGAGGCATCATGCCATCGGCGACAGCCTCCATGAACAGGAGAAATTGAATGAACAGGGTGATGATCAACGTACTCCATCTGGGGATGGCGGCGACGTTCGCTGCGAGTCTGTCCGCATGCGATCGCAATGCCGATGCAGGCACTTCGAATGCTGCTGCCGCGTTTTCGTCTGGCGCTGCCAATACCGTGGCCAGTGCCGCGAAGTACGCGAAGGTCATCAGTGTCGATCCAGTGCGCGAAACGGATGGCCCGCGACAAGTCTGTCGCGATGAAACAGTCACGCACACTGCACCGCCCAAGGACCAGCATCGCATCGTCGGTACCGCGATAGGTGCCGTGGCCGGTGGGCTGCTCGGCAATCAGGTCGGTGGTGGCAAGGGAAAGACGCTGGCCACGGTGGCGGGCGCGGT
>JBDTZX010000082.1:0-4373 GCA_040004895.1 Rhodanobacter sp.
CTGCAAAGCCTGCGTCGCAAGATCGATGGCGCGCGCGACCTGCAAGGCGTCGTGCGATCGATGAAGGCGTTGGCTGCCTCGAGCATCGGCCAGTACGAAAAGGCCGTTCGATCCCTGGGTGACTACCGCCGCACGGTGGAACTCGGCCTGGCCGTGGCGTTGGGTGAGGGCGTTGCAGCGCCCTTGGCAGCCGAAAAAAAGGCGGCGATCAAACCCATCGGCGCGATTGTCCTCGGTTCGGATCAAGGCCTTGTCGGCGGCTTCAACGAGGTGTTGGCGGATTTTGTATCAGTCACGCTCACCGCGCTGCCTGGCAAGATCAAAAAGATATGGGCCGTGGGTGAGCGTATCCAGCCACTGATGACGGATATCGATCCAGCGCACACCGTCGCCATGACCGTTCCCACCTCCGTGCATGGAATAACAGACCTCGTCGGTCAGCTGCTCATCGACATTCAGGCCGCGCGCGAACGCGGCGAGGTCGAAGATATTCATGTCTTCTACAACCATCCCAAATCCGGTGCCGTCTACGAACCGGTGAGTCGGCAGTTGCTGCCACTGGATCGCAAGTGGGGCAGTGTCTTCGTGGCGCTTCCCTGGCCGAGCAACAACGTGCCGCAACTCGTCGGGTCGGCCGCGCCGACGCTGCAGGCATTCATCCGGGAATATCTGTTCGTGGTCCTTTTTCAGGCCTGCGCGGAATCACTTGCCAGCGAAAATGGCAGCCGTCTGGCGGCGATGCAACGGGCCGAAACAAACATCCAGGACATGCTGGAAACATTGAACGGCACCTTCCACCGCATTCGACAGGAGTCCATCGACGAGGAGTTGTTCGATGTCATCGCCGGTTACGAAGCGCTGGCAGGAAAATCGTCGCAGTGAACAGGCCACCGGGGCTCAAAGCCAGCCACCGCTGAATCCAGCACGTTTGAGACCTCTTGCCAGATCAGGGGATGAACGCATCAATCGCCATAACAGATCGCTGCGGTAGTTTTCGATCATCAACACCATCGGGCCCTGGTTGATGCCGAAATGCCACGGCGAAACCCAGCCAGCGGCGTGCCCCGGCTTGGTGGCATACGTCGGGTTGATGGTTGCCCTGAAGCCGTACGGATTGACGTCGTGGAGTTTCAGCTCGTCAACGAAGTAGTCGATGGCTGGCAGCACGATTTCCGGTGCGAACGGCAAGGAGGCCACAACGGCCGACGGCGCAATGGTGCCGTCATCGGGACCGTAGGGAACTCCGCGTGCGACATAGCTGAAAAACTGGCGTTCCACGCCCTCGATCAGCTCCGTGGCAGGGCCCGGCCCCTGGCTGGCAGTCAGGCCCCAGCAATTGGCCGAGTAACCTTCGAACCCCAGTGGGTTGGCGATGGCGTACTGCCGCTGTACATACGTCGCGCGACGGCTGTTCTCGAAGTAGTCGATGCCCTTGTCGCGCATGAAGCCGTCCTGGATGTTGCGGAAGTCGATCCAGATCTGTGGAAACTGATGGGTGAACAGGGCCCCGGCGTAGAGATAGTCGTAGTCGTAGATCCGCTTCCATTCATAGCCGGACGTCCAGGCCAGATAGCATTCTTCGGCGACGGGGTGGGTTGGTGAGCCGAGAGCCAGAATGTAGAGCAGCAACGCCTCGTTGTAGCCTTTCCAGCGGAAGGGGAGAAACCCGCTTTCGGGATGCCATCCCATGCTCACGGTTGCATCGCCATCCAGCGCCCAGTTCCATTCCACCCGTCGGTAAAGCGCATCGGCCAGCGAGCGAATCTCGGCTTCGTCTGATACCTCTCCGGTGAAGAATCTGGCACAGGCAAGCATGCCGGCCAGCAGCAGCGCCGTATCGACAGTCGACAGCTCGCATTTCCAGGCACGACGGCCGGTCTGCATATCGAGGAAATGGTAGTAAAAGCCTCGGTAGCCGGTGGCATCCGGTTCGGTGCCTTGAACACTCCGGGCAAAGAACCGCAGCGTGGCCAGCGTGCGTTGCACGGCTGCCTCGCGCGTCATGAAGCCACGGCTGACTGCGACCGGATAGCAAGCCAGGGCAAATCCTGTGGCGGCGATACTCGAAGGCCAATCCATCGCCCCTTTGTCGACTGGCGCCGTCTTGTCGCGAATCAAGCCATTGACCGGATTGGCTTCGAATTCGAAATAGTTGAAAGCCCTCTTCTGGATATCCTCCAGTGTGTCGTCCACGCTTCTTTTCGGACCGTTGTTCACAGGTCCGGTACCGCCGCCGGGTTCATCCGGCGTACTGGTCACGGGATCCTGCTGAAAGCACGGGCTCTGGATGATTCAGCGCAGCACCCGGTCGCCGTCGGACACGCCTTGCGGTGACCGCATGATCTGCCAGAGTGGACAGAAAATGAGCAACGAGAAGGAGCGGTTCTGCTTCATGAGGTCGACCATCCTGCGATTGATTTGTCGATGGATCTGGCGTGATCAAGCGACGGAACAAATCGTCACCCGCCTCGACCTTGATCGATCAGGCATGCCCGGTCTTCATCATTTGACTATCGCCCTTGTGCGGCTTCGTCGATAGCCTCGGAAACTACTCACCCGGACGGCCCCTTCTCTTTCCGGTTCGATGCATGGTCCGCGGCGAAGGCCGGGTTGGTGGTCGAACCAATGAGCGAACGCGCACATCAGGGCGCACTTGCCGTCCACGTTCAAGAGCGGACGTGACCGTGCCGAAGCCGGGAGCGAAAGCGCCTTCTGAGTACTTTCCGAGACTGCCGGTGGCGCATTGACACAGATAGTGTCAGCGGACAGGCAGCGCGTCGCGCTTGTCCTTCGTCGCACCAGGAGACGTCGCCATGTTACGCAGCAGCAAGGATCTTGAGCACTACGCGGTCCAGGCCACCGACGGTCCGATCGGGCATGTGCGCGACTTCTACTTTGATGACAAGGCGTGGGTCGTACGATTTCTCGTGGTGGAGACAGGGGGCTGGTTGCCAAATCGCGACGTGCTGATTTCACCGATATCCATCGGGCAGTGCGATCACGTGAAAAAGCTGCTGGCAGTCTCGCTGACCAGGTCACAGGTAAAAGGCAGCCCGGATATCGATACGCACAAGCCGATATCGCGCCAGCACGAAATGGGCTACCTGGGTTATTACGGTTTTCCCTCTTACTGGGGCGGCAACGGTTTGTGGGGCGCGGGCTCATTTCCAAGCCTGATGCTCACGGCAATCGACGATCCCGACGGGCAAGGGGAGTTGTCGAACGCTTTGCCCCTGCAGGAGGCAGGATCAGCAGCTGGTGACGATCCGCATCTTCGAAGCATCGACGCGATGCACAACTATCGCATCGAGGCCACTGACGGCGAGATCGGGCATGTCAAAGGCGTTCTGATCGAGGAGGGAACCTGGGCCATTCGCTACCTGGTGGTGGAAACGAGTCACTGGTGGTCAGGCCATAGCGTACTCATCGTGCCGGAGTGGATTCGCAAGGTGAGCTGGCTCGATCGAGCCGTCGATGTGGTGGTCACTCGCCAACAGATAAGCAGTGCGCCCGCCTACGATGCCGCGCTGCTGTTTGAACGCCAGGACGAAGAGGTTCTCTTCAAGCACTACGGCAGCCGTGAGTATTGGGATCAGCCGCGCTGATGACCGGAACGTCGCAAGGTGCTTCTTGCGATCATCGATATCGCCGCTGGACCCGTGGGCGACGCTGCGCAAGCGGCAGTTCGTAGAGACGTGAGTAGTTTCCGAGTCTTTTGCGACACCGTCAGAACGATTAGCGTCGGGAGTGGACGCGCTGTCCGCTCCATTCCTTTGCACAACGTCGCGGAGACACTCATGCAGACGCCACCACTACAGGTTGAAACGAAGTTGACGGCAAGTCCCGCCGATTTCTCAGGGGAGGGTCACTGGATCGATGCGCTGAGTGACGGCACCCGCGTATTGATTCGGCCGATCCGCGCCGGAGATCGTCAGCTTGAAAGGGACTTCATCATGGGTCTGTCCCCCGAGTCCAGGCGCTACCGTTTTCTGGGTGATTTCAAGCAGCCGAGCGAAACGCTGCTGGATCAACTGCTGGATAGTGAGGATCCACAGAAGGTGGCCTTCGTCGCGTTGATACACGACGACGGCCATCTGCGCGAGATAGGTGTCAGCCGATTTGCGGCAGAGCCTGACGGCAGGCGTTGCGAATGCGCGATAGCCGTCGCTGACGATTGGAACCACCGCGGCCTGGGCGTGACGCTCATGAAGCACTTGATCAGCGTTGCGCGGGATAAAGGCTTTGCGCAGCTGTTCTCCATCGACAGTGCGGGCAACCTGCCCATGCGTGATCTGGCGAAGTATCTGGGCTTTACCCATCACCCCGTTCCAGACGATGCGGCGATGGTCAGATACACACTTGATTTGTAACCG
>JBDTZX010000117.1:0-4368 GCA_040004895.1 Rhodanobacter sp.
GCCACCAGTGCGCCGGTACGCATCAGGCTGATGCTGTAGTGACCCTGGTCGACCAACGGCAGGAAGGCGCCGCTGCCGTAGATCGTGTCGACCTCAGGCAGATAACGCGGGTATTGCCTGCGCAGGTTGAGCAGGTCGAACGCACCGTTGCGGCCCAGGCTGATCACGCTGCGCGGAGCACTCGCTTCCTGCGCCGGATCATCGTAGCGTCCGGACAGCCGGTCGAGACGGTACATCGGCGGCATACCGGACAGCAAAGCGGGCAGTTTCCATTTCAGCACCACCGCTTCGATGCGCCAGTCGTCACCGTACAGCTGTTCCTGCCTCGAGCTGCCATCCGGCCAGCTGAGCGTAAGCGTCCAGCGCTGTGGCGACAGAATGCGCGCGTCGATGTCGACCACCGGCGTTTCTTCGCTGAGCAGACGGTAGCCGCGCAGCGCATAGCCGGTACCGGCCAGCAGCAGCGCCAGAACGAAGCTGACCAGACACCACAGCGCTCGCACACTGGCGGCAAGTCGCCGCCGCCCATGCAGGTGCTGACGCAAGCGCACCAGCTGCACCAGCGAAATCAGCAGGAAGATCGCTGCCAGCACCAGCAGCACGGTCATCGGCATGCGCAGCAGCGTGCTCCAGTCCATCATGTCTTTCCTCGCCGCGCCTGTGCGCGGTCCATGCACGCATCATAACGGGACGATGCCGCGGTACTGCGGCCTTGTCGCAGCCGTCGCTATACTCAACTGTCCCAATGGAACCTGCCATGCGCCGATCGAACCTGCTGTTGCCGCTGTGTCTTGTCATCGCCACGCTTGCCGGGTGCGGCCAGAAAGGCCCGCTGACCATGCCACCGGCGAAGCCCGGATCGGTATCGACCATGGCGAAACCGGCCGTACCAGCCAGCGTCCCTGCACCGCCCAGCCAAAGCAACGTGCCGGACGGCGAGCAGTACTGAACGAACGCGTCATCATGTCCATGCGCTTCACCAAGATGCACGGCATCGGCAACGACTTCGTCGTGGTGGATTGCCGGCATGCAGCATTTTCACTGAGCGTCGCCCAGATACGCGCCCTCGCCGATCGCCATACCGGTGTGGGCTTCGATCAGCTGTTGAGCATCGAGTCGGCGCGCGACAGGTCCTGCGCTTTCTACTATGGAATCTGGAATGCGGATGGTTCGACCTCGGGCCAGTGCGGCAACGGCGTGCGTTGCGTGGCGGCATGGCTGCATCGGGCCGGTGCACTGGCGATCGACGCGGCAACCCGGATCGAAAGTCCATCCGGGCCGGTCACGGTGCGCCTGCTCAGCGCGGAGCGGGTTGCGGTGGACATGGGTGAACCCGAGTTCGCGCCGGAGCGGATTCCTTTCGACGCCGCGTTTGCGGCGGATCGCTACGAGATCCGCATCGGCGACGACACCCGAGAGATCGGCGCGGTGTCGATGGGCAATCCGCACGCGGTGGTGGTGGTCGACGATCTCGACGAGCCGGCCCTGCGTCGGTCCGGACCGCTGCTTTCAGGCCACGAACGATTCGCCCACGGCGCCAATGCCGGCTTCGTGCGCGTCGTCGATCGCGGCCGGCTGCAGTTGCGCGTGCACGAACGCGGTGCGGGCTGGACGCTGGCCTGCGGCACCGGTGCGTGCGCGGCGATGGCCGTGCTGCACCAGCGCGGCGAAGTGGACGACCGGGTACAGGTGGCCCTGCCCGGCGGCACGCTGCAGATCGACTGGACGGGTCCCGGGCATACCCTGTGGATGACCGGAGCGGCCGCGTTCGCCTATCAAGGCGAATGGACCCTCCCGGCTGGCATGAACCGACCCGCGGGTTGAAGCGCGCCCGCGTCCATCGCACACTCCGCCGGACAGACCCCCATCGCCGCACCGCACCGGCCCAGGAACTCCCGCATGACCGCAACCCTGCTCGATGACGCCACCCAGGCCCGCGTGGTCGCCGCGTATCTGAAGCGCCACCCCGAATTTCTCAGCGAATATCCCGAACTGGCAGCCAATCTGACGATGCCGCGCGAGCAGGGGCCGGTGTCCTCGCTGGCGGTGTATCAGCTGCAGAGCCTGCGCGACAAGAATGCCGAACTCGAACGCAGGCTGGCCGAATTGATCGGCATCGCCAGCGACAATGAAAAGCTGATGGAGCGGGTTCATGCGCTGACCGTCGCGCTGCTTCGCGCCAACACCATGGAGGTGACTGCACGCAGCGTGGTCGCCAAGCTCAGCTCGGATTTCAATACCGAGCAGGTGCGGCTGCTGCTGTTCGGCAACGAATTGCAGCTGCCCCGGGCCGACTGGCTGCAGCAGGTGGCCAATGCCGACGCGCTGCCGGAATTCGCCGAATTCCTGCATCAGAACGAACCGGTTTCCGGTCGGCTGTCGGCCGAGAAACTGACCCGGCTGTTTGGAGCGGCCGCCAAGGAGATCCAGTCGGTGGCGATGATGCGGCTGGGTGATTCCGGCATCCTGGCGATCGGCAGCAGTGATCCGGACCGCTTCCAGCCCGGCATGGGAACGCTGTTCCTGAAAATGATTTCCGCCACCATCACCGCCGCGCTGGCGCGTGCGCGGGATGTCTCGTGAGCATCGATTGAGCCCTGCGGAACAGGTCGACCAATGGCTCGGGCAGCTCGCCGGCGAGCGCCACGCTTCGCCGCATACATTGTCCGCATATCGACGGGACCTGGCCAAGTTGCTGCGTTACATGCATGACCAGCAGCTGGCTTCGTTCGATATGCTCGACAGTAACCGGATGCGCGGCTTCGTTGCCACCGAACACCGCGCCGGACTCGCGCCAAAAAGCCTGCAACGGCTGTTGTCCTCCTGCCGCAGCCTGTTTCGACAGCTTCAGCGCGAAGGCCGGCTGACCGCTGATCCGATGCTCGGTGTGCGCGGCCCGAAAGTACGCCGCAAGCTGCCGCAGGTGCTGGACGTGGATGAAGCCAACGCGCTGGTCGAGAGCGACAGCGGCGGCAGGCTGGCGGTACGTGATCGCGCGATGCTGGAGCTGTTCTACTCCAGCGGATTGCGCCTTTCCGAGCTGGTGCGCCTGCGCTGGCTCGACCTGGATCTCGATGGCGGCGAAGTGCGCGTACTCGGCAAGGGCAGCAAGACCCGTATCGTGCCGGTCGGTCGCCATGCCGTCGCCGCGTTGCGCGCACTCGGCACGGAACAGGGCACGCAGGCGGACAGCGCGATCTTCCGCGGTCGCGGCGGCGCGCCGATCAATCCGCGCACGGTGCAGCTGCGCATGAAAACACTGGCGCTGCAGCAGGGCATCCCGAAACACATCCACCCGCATCTGCTGCGCCACACCTTCGCCAGCCACATGCTGGAATCCTCCGGCGACCTGCGCGCTGTGCAGGAGCTGCTCGGCCACGCCGACATCGCCACCACGCAGATCTACACCCATCTGGATTTCCAGCACCTGGCGAAGGTCTACGACGCCGCGCATCCGCGGGCCAGGCGCAAGCCGTAATGGCCGAACAGCTCCTTCCCTGCGAGCAGGGGAAGCGGCCAACACGGTCACCTCACATTGAAGCGCTATCTCCACGGCCCCATCTCATCCGCTCAGACATCATCTTGCGGAGCTTCCATGGAATCCTTCCACGCCACCACCATCGTCTGCGTGCGCCGCGAAGGCCGCGTCGTGATCGGCAGCGACGGCCAGGTCACGCTGGGCAATACGGTGATGAAGGGCAACGCGCGCAAGGTTCGCCGGCTCGGCAAGACCGGCGAAGTGGTGGCCGGTTTCGCCGGTGCCACCGCCGATGCGTTTACGTTGTTCGAGCTGTTTGAACAGAAACTCGAAAAACACAACAACAACCTTACCCGCGCTGCGGTGGAAATGGCCAAGGAATGGCGCACCGACCGTCGCTTCGGCCGACTCGAAGCGATGCTGGCGGTGGCCGACAAGGACACCTCGCTGCTGATTTCCGGCAACGGTGACGTGGTGGAACCCGAGCACGGCCTGATCGCGATCGGTTCCGGCGGCCCGTTCGCGCAGTCCGCCGCGCTGGCACTGCTGGAAAACACCGATCTGGATGCACGCACCGTGGTCGAAAAGGCGCTGAAGATCGCCGGCGACATCTGCATCTACACCAACCACAACATCAGCATTGAAGAGCTATAGGGGTGAGGATCGAGTCGCGAGGGCGCAAGCCTGCTGCGTTCCCGATCCATGACTTCCTGAGCCACATCGTCGCGCCCTCGCGACTCGCCCCTCATCCCTGGTTTCAAAAACATGTCTGAACTCACTCCGCGCGAAATCGTCAACGAACTCGACCGTTACATCATCGGCCAGCATGACGCCAAGCGCGCCGTGGCGGTCGCACTGCGCAGCCGCTGGCGACGCATGCAGCTGGAGCC
>JBDTZX010000206.1:0-4366 GCA_040004895.1 Rhodanobacter sp.
GGCGGGTGGTGTCGGTGTACATGCCGGGGCGGCGCTTGACCGGATCCAGGCCGGAGAGAACTTCAATGTCGGCGGCGTTGTAGCGACTGCTCATGCGTTGTTTCGATCAGGGACAAAGACAACGAAGCATGGAGCGCGCGGGCGGCCAGGGTCAAGCGCGGCCGCCCGCAGCAACGCTCAGTGCAGCTGGACCTCGACGATCTGCTGCGGATCCTGATACAACGCCGGAAACAGGCGTGCGAGCTGGGCCACTTTCGGCGCATCGTTGTAGACGATGTACGGATTGTCCGGATGCTCGCTGAAGTAGTGCTGGTGATAGGCCTCGGCCGGATAGAATGTCTTCACCGGCACGACTTCGGTCACGATCGGTGCGGAAAAGGATTTCGCGGCGGTCAGCTGGGCAATGTATGAACTGGCGATCTTCTTCTGCTCGTCATTGCCGTAGGAGAGCACCGAGCGATATTGCGTGCCGGTGTCCGGACCCTGGCGGTTGAGTTCGGTCGGATCCAGCGCCACCGAAAAGAACACCTGCAGCAGGGTGCCGTAACTCACCTGTTTCGGATCGAACTGCACCTTCACCGACTCGGCGTGTCCGGTATCGCCGTCGCTGACCTGATCATAGGTCGCCGTGCTGGCGGCACCGCCCGAATAGCCGGCCACCACCTTGCGCACGCCCTTGACGTGTTCGAACACCGCTTCGATGCCCCAGAAACAGCCACCGGCAAACACGGCGGTTTCATTGCCGGCTGCGGTGACCTTCGGCGCGTCCACGGCGGGCACCGGCAAGGCCTGCGAATCGCTGGCGGCAGCGCTCTGGCAGCCGCCAAGGCCGGCTACGGCCAGCGCGGCGACCAGCGGAAGCACAAGAAGATTTCGACGGATCATGGCGGACCTCGATGAGATTGAATGGGTGCGTCCGTTCGACGTTTGCCAAGGTTGTACGCACGAACCGCGTCGAAGGATGCGGGGAGTCATCCATCCATTCGCCGGGGATGCGGTTTCGGTTACATGGCCGGCGGGCGAATGGCAAGGTGCTATCGTCTGGCGCCGTGAGGAGATCGCAGCCATGCAGCGATCAATGGACCAGGATGCCTACAAGCAGCGCATCGACGTGAGCGGGGACGCTCAAGGCGGATCTGGAAAGCCTGCGCAAGCTGACGATTGCGCTCGCTGCGAGCATTCCGTTCGAGAACCTCAACCCCTTGCTCGGACTACCCGTCAATCTGGAGATTCCGGCGCTGGAGGGCAAGTTGGTGCATCAGGGGCGCGGTGGCTACTGCTTCGAGCACAACCTGCTGTTTGCCGTGGTATTGCGTCGCATCGGTTTCGAGGTGAGCTATCTGCTCGTGCGCGTGTTGTGGACCCAGCCGGAGGACGCAATCATTGCGCAAAGCCATATGTTGCTGCGGGTCGAGCTGGGTGACGACAGCTGGCTGGTCGATGTCGGCTTCGGTGCCAGACGCTTGCCGGCGCGCTGCGGCTGGAATCCGGTGTCGAACAGCCGACGGCGCTCGAACCGTTTCGCCTGCTGCAATCGGGACACGACTGGCACATGCAGTCGCGGGTGCGCGGGCAGTGGCTGACGCTGTACCGGTTCGACCTGCCGCCGGCGAATCTGATCGATTGCATCGTCTCCAACCATTACGTGTCGACGCATCCGGCATCGCGGTTCGTCAACGCTCTCGTCGTGGCGCGCACCGAGCCGGGGCGCCGACTGAGCCTCAACAATCACGAGTTCACCATCCGTCGGCCGGAATGCGAACCCGAGCGTCGCACGCTTACCGGCAGCGCCGAGATACGACATGTGCTGGAGCACGAGTTCCTGTTGCGCCTGCCCGCGGGCAGCGGGCTTGATCAGCGACTGCAACGGCTGCCGGCCTGACTTGGTCCTGTCGCAGTTCAGTCCTGCTCGGCCAGCACCCGAATTTCCACGTCGCCCATGTGCGCGACCTGCCCAGCGCGGATCTTGTGGGTCTTGCGCAGTTCGACCACGCCATCGACTTTCACCACGCCTTCGGCAACCAGTTTCTTGCCGGCGCCACCGCTGTCGCACAGACCGGTCAGCTTCAACAGCATGTTGAGTTCGACGTAGTCGCCTTCCAGTTCGAAATCGATCGTTTGCATGGTGCCTTCCGCAGGGTCCGAACACGAAGGATGACAGGATTTCAGACCTGGATGGGCGACTCGTCGAATGTGCCGTCCGGCAGGGACAGCAGCGCGAACCAGGGCACATCGTGCTCGCTGGCGAAGGTGGCGGCATCATCGAGAATGCCCAGTAGTACATCGAAATCCACTTCGGCCGCACGGCGCATTTCGTCGGCATGTTCGAACAGCAGAACCCGGCCCCACGCCGGCATTCGCCCAAGATCGCGCAGACAGTCGGCCAGGGCATCCCAGTTGTCGCCGAAGCCGGGGGGCAGTTGCAACGATAGGGTCATCCGCCGCAGCAATTCCTGTTTGGTGTGACAGCCGGCCAGGTCGGTGCGGCTGACATGCAGTTCGTCGCGTGCGGCAAGCCGGCTCAGCCGATCCAGATCGGCGACGCCGACGAAATACACGCCGCTCTGCGTGGGCCGGGTCAGGTCCAGCTCGAAATCACGCGGACTCATCGATTCAGCCCGAAGCGGCGGAAGCTGCGGTAGTGGTCGTCCGTGTAGTAGTAGATCGCAGGCGGCGTACCGCCGGTGATGATGCGTCGGGTGCCGCGCGTGTCGGCGCCCGGCGTCTCCACCGTGTACTCGTGGTAGTAGCCGCGCGGTTGCTGCGGCAGCAGGCCTTCGTAGTTGCCGAACACGACACAGTCCTGACGATGCTCGAACGGACCGCCGCGGGTGATCGCATCCACCGTGGCCCGCGCTTCCGGCGGAAGGAACGGAGGCAGCGCCAGCGTCGCATCAGCGCGCGTCGAGGGCGAACTTGCCGTGCTGTTTCCAGTGTGCGCCGAACTGTCACTGAGCGCCGGTCCCGTTGTGTGTCGTTGCCAGAAGAACATGGCAAGCGCCACCACGATCAGCAAAAGCAGGGAGTGAGTTCGGCGCATGGTTCGGTGCTGGCGTGGCGGGAAGCGTGCAGCTTAGTGCGCGCGTGCGTGCTTGATAAGCGGCTGGTTCAAGCGCGTGTTGCTCCATCGATTCGCGATTGCAACGCCATCGCCGCAGCCGGATTGCGGTGCTTCGCGGCGCTGATGAAGAACACGAAGACATCGCGTGGCGCCTGTTTATCCTGCAACGCTGCGACGTGCGGCAGTTCCGCGATGTCCTTGCCGGCAGCCCAGTCGCGTGCGTGTCCGGCCCATCCATCCAGCGCCGCATCCTGGTAGCCGTTTGTCACCTCGTCGGCGCTGCGCATCAATCGCGCATAGGTGAAATTGCCGGTGAGATCGGCCATCGACGGGTAGTCGGGCGAATCGGTGAAAACCGTTGGAATGTTCCGGCTGCGCGCCAGCGCGACGTACTCCTCGCACATGAAACTGGCGTGGCGGACTTCCAGCACGTGACGAAGCACATTGCCGTCAAGTTCGTGCGGCAGCAGGTTCAGAAACGCCGCGATATCGCCTGCATCGAAAGCGCGTGATGGCGCGAGCTGCCACAGGATCGGTCCGAGCCGGCCCCGCATTTCACTGAGCCCGCCATGCACAAAGCCATGAATGCTCTTGCCGGCATCGGCCAGCCGCGTGCTTTCGACGACATGGCGCGGCGCCTTCAGTGAAAAGACAAAGCCCTCCGGCGTCTCCGCAGCCCATTTCGCATACGTGGCCGGTTTCTGTGCACCGTAGTAGGTGCCGTTGATTTCGATCGTGCGCAGGTGCTGGCTGGCGTACTCCAGCTCGCGGCGCTGGACCAGGCCGTCGGGATAGAAATTCTTGCGCCATGGCGCATAGGTCCAGCCGCCGATGCCGACACGAATATGTCTGGCCGACGGATCGAGGCCGGGTTTCGCAAACAGATCCGGGGTCGCTGGCGCCATGGTGTGTCTACCGCGGAAGAAGGTCGGTTCATCTTAGCCATCCCGTGCTGTTCTCGCGTGATCGTCTCCGTCACCGCGACCACTCGTGACTTTCAGCGCTGGCCTTGCGGAAGGTTTGCCGGGATAGTTCACGCTTCGATGCCTGTGGAGTCGACGATGTCCTTGCGAAACCTGTCCCCGCGTCTGGCGGGTTGCTGTGCGTTGCTCGTGTTTGCCACCAGCGTGTGGCCCCAATCCCCGTCTGCCAGCCGGTCGTCGCTGCCGGTCGACACCCGGGACAGCGTGCGGCCGATGCTGCCTGCGCAACTGCAGGATTTCGGGGCGTATGTCGACACAGCCCGCAAAACCTTCGACGTGCCGGGCATCGCGGTGGCGATCGTCAAGGACGGCAAGGTGGTGA
>JBDTZX010000297.1:0-4363 GCA_040004895.1 Rhodanobacter sp.
TGGCGACGATTCGCCAGCACGTCTTCGGGCAGGCCCTGCAGGCGCCCGAAGTAGTCGATGTTCTCGCTGGCGGTCAGTCGCTTGTACAGTCCGCGTGCATCCGGCAGCACGCCAAGCTCGCGACGCACGCCCAGCGGATCCACCGCCGCGTCGATGCCGTCGACCAGCACCTGGCCGCTGTCAGGCGTCATCAGCGTATAGAGCATGCGCAACGTGGTGGTCTTGCCGGCGCCGTTGGGGCCCAGCAGGCCGGTGATCTCGCCGTCGCGGGCGATGAAGCTGACGCCGTCGACGGCTTTCACCGTACCGAACGCCTTGTGCAGGTTCTTGACCTCGATCATGGAGACGCTCCTTAAGGGGTTGAACCGTTGAAGTCGATGAATATCGGCGTGGGTTGCAGACGGTCCAGGCAGCTCGCATCGAGCTTCTTCGGTTCCAGCTGCTCGACGAAGTGCTGCACCAGTTCTGGCGCGCAGCCGGTCGACATCACGCTGTGTGCCTGGCCCTTGAGCACCAGCACACGTGCATTCACCAGTCCCCTGGCGACCTCGTCGGCGTAGCGCGGCGGGGTCACCGGGTCGTACTGGCCGGACAGGATCAGCACCGGCTTGTCGGTTTTCAGTGCTGCGTGGAAATCGGCCGGGCGCGTGCCCTTCGGCCACACCGAACACACCGCGCTGAGTGCGTCGATCATGTGCGTGCCCAGGATGGTGCCGGCATCCTGGGAACGTGGCGTGAGCAGGTCGGCATCCTCGCTGCAGATCACCGAGTACTGCATGCCGCTGCCCATCAGGTCGGACAGGTCCGCCGAGAGGATCTTCGCCTGCCCAAGCAGCGGTCCGACATCGCCGTGCGCGGCGGCGTCGATCGACAGCGGCAGCAGCGCGGCGGTGGCCGGCGTGTACGCGAACATCCGCACCACGCTGGCCAGCGCGTTTTCGTCCAGCGTGCGCTTGACCGTCTGATAGCTCTCGGGATCGCGAAAGCTGACCTGGTGCGGGTTGGCACGCAGTGCATCGCGCAACTGATACAGCGTCTGATCCGGATCGCCGAAATGCTGCTTGCATTCCGGCTGGGCCGTACAACGCGCGAACTGAGCCTTCAGTGCATCGTCGAGGTTGCGTGCAAAGTCCTCGCCCAGCGCCAGCGAGTTCGGCACCACGCTGTCCAGCACCACGCTGCGCACCGCATCCGGATAGCGCATCAGATATTGCTGCGCCATTCGCGTGCCGTACGACACGCCGATCAGGTCGAACCGCGGCGAGCCGATCGCCTTGCGCACGTCTTCCAGATCCTGCGTGGCGATGGTGGTGGTGTAGTAGCGCGGGTCGGCGCGGCCGCTGATCTGCTTGAGGCAATCGGTCGCGGCCGTGCGCATCTTGTCGGCATTGAAGCTTTCATCCTGATCCGGCGCCGATGCATCGTCGGGCTCCTTGCAGCTGAGCGCATTGGAGCCACCGGTACCGCGCTGGTCGATCAGCAGCACGTCGCGATGCGCGCGCAGCGGCTCGAGCATCGCGGCAATGGTGCTGGCTGAATCGGTGGCTGCCTGGCCCGGGCCGCCGGCGAGAAACACCAGCATGTCCTTGCTCGGAACCTGCGCACTGGAACGCAGCAGAGCCATCTTCAGCTTGATGATGCGGCTGTGCGGATCATCGCGATTCTCCGGCACCGGAAAAGCTGCGCACCAGGCCGCGGTGCTGAGGCCGCTGTTCGGCTGGCCCAGTTCGCACGCCGTCAAAGTCAGCGATCCGAGCTCCCATGTGCGGGCCGTGGCCGGCGGCAACGGCTTGGCGACCACGGCCGTGCTGGCCGGCACGCTCTCGACGGTCGCATGCGGTTGCGGTCGAAGCTCATGCCAGGCCAGAAAAGCTCCCGCCACGACAACCAGGGCGATTCGAAAGATGGTGCGTCCACTCATTGTCATTGCTGCTACTCCTCACCCGGTACAAAGATCGATTCGATGGAACGTCCAAACAATGTCGCTATCTTGAAAGCCAGCGGCAGACTGGGGTCGTACTTGCCGGTCTCGATCGCATTGACCGTCTGCCGCGACACATCCAGCCGCTCGCCCAGGTCCGCCTGCGACCAGGCCTGCTCCGTGCGCAACTCGCGAACGTGATTGTTCATCGCTGGCGGTACCGCAGCGTGATCAGGCTTTTCGCCACACCGAAGCTGCCGAACAGGCAGGGCATGACCCAGATCGCAACGGCATCGGCGGCCATTCCGCTGAAAACCTGCGCGCTGAGCAACAGTCCGAAACTGAAGAAGCCGAAGCCGGTCAGCGTCGCGGCCACCGCGATCGCCTCCAGGTCGATGCGTCGTTCGAGTTCATCCTGATCGCGGATCACCCTGATCATGGCGCGGATCACCAGCAAAACCGGTAGCAGCGGCAGGATCGCCAGCACGCCCCGCCACAGCGGGCTGTGGATCAACGGCACCCGCCAGCCGAACAACAGGATCAGCGCCACATAGAGCAGCATGGCCGGGATGAATTCACGCAGATAGCGCTTGTGGACGGCGCGCATGGCGACTCCGGATAGTGGTGCGACAAGGTGGATCAAGGCCAGCCCGGAATGTTTCCGGCGGCAGTCGACGTTTCGTCTTCAGCCTGCCTGCCGCCGCATCCCTTGCGGCTGCCGGGCCGCAGCAATGTGACCCACGCGGCCGTGCCGATGCCCGGAATGAAGGCCTGGACACGATCGGGATCGCGAAGCATCACCAGAAGGCCCGCGAGCAGACATGTACCTGCCAGCAGCCATGCAGCCGGAGCAGGCCTTGCCGGTTTTCCCCGCAGTTGCCCTTGCAGCGCGTCGGCGCCGAGCAGCGCGAGTCCCAGCAGCAGCGGCCCGGCCAGCACCAGCCAACCGGCTCCAGCGGTCCGCCCCGCGATGAAGGTGGACAGGATCATTCCACTTCCCAGCAACAGGCTGGGACCAACGTCGAACCAATGGTTTCGTTTCATGTCAGTGCTTCCCGTATCTGGTGGCATGCGATGCCGCTTTCGCGCATGCAGGGCGATTTCAAGGCAGTGCGTCCGGCCGACGACGACGGCGCCAGCGCAACACGCCAAATACCAGGCCGGCGATCATCAATGGCAGACACGCACCGAGCAGGAACGCGAGACGGTATTCGCCCAGCTGCCTGCCGCCGATCAGCGCCATCAATCCGAATATCGCCGCCAGCAACAGCATCTGCTGATACTTGGGCATGCCGTTCTCGTCCTCGCTGCAGCCCAGGTTGCTGCCATACGCCCGCATGACCCACCAGCGCGTGATGGAGTAGCAGATCATCAGCACCGGAAACACCCAGACCAGAATGGAACCACCGGGCTGCCAGACCTGCGCCGAGGCGAGAAAGCCGCCCACCAGGCTGAGTACGCCGACGACCGCGGTGGCCGTGCCCAGCGCAACGAGGTGGGTGCGCTGCTCCAGCTCGTCGCTGGAGCGGATGCGCCGGGCCATCAGCCAGATCACGTAAGTCACCGGTACCGCAGGTGCCAGTGCCAGCACCCACTTCAGCGGCAGGCTGGTCACCGTGCGCCCCAGCGGAAAGGCGGTCAACAGGACGACGACGTACACGATCATCGTCAGCATCACCTGCCGCTGGTATTGCCTGTAGGTGATGCGTGACATCGGAGGCCTGCTCACAGCGATTTCAGAAAGTTGTCCAGCACCTGCTGGAACTTCGCGGGCTGGTCGAGCATCGCGAAATGCCGCGACGGCGAGATCGATACCACGTTGGCGCGTGGCGCACTGGCCAGCAGACTTTCGTAGTAACCAGTCTTCTGCGCTTCGCTCATCTGCATCGGCGGCTGGCTGAAGTCCGGCGCGTTGTACGGGGAAATTTCCAGAATCGGCAGGTTCGCGTTCTTCAGTCCCGGGCGCAGGTCAGCGGCCAGATCTTCCGCCATGTACTCGGCGCTGGCCTTGACGTCGCTACGGGCGTTCATCGGCGCATAGCGTGCGGCCAGCTGCGGATCGATGACCCCGATGTGCTGCATGTAGCTCAGCGACTGTGCCTGGAATTGCGCCGGCGTGGACTGCGCCATCTTCTCGCGAGCCTGTGCAGCGATCACTTTGCGCTGTTCGGCGGTCACCCGGTCCATGCCGGGGAAGATCGGCAGGCCGTCCACCGCGACCACCGCGGAAATCAGTGCCGGGTGTTCGCCTGCAAAGCGCAGCGCCAGGGTGCCGCCGAGGCTGTGACCGACGAGCACGGGCTTGTCGATTTTCTTCTGCTCGATCAGCTGCAGCAGCGAGCTATCGGCCCGGTCAAACAGGTTGCCGCCATCCTGTGGTGCCGGCATGCCGTCGAAGCCGGCCAGGGTGACCGCGTAGACCACGTGATCTTTTTGCAGATG
>JBDTZX010000523.1:0-4350 GCA_040004895.1 Rhodanobacter sp.
GCCAGAATCGACCGACGCATGCCTTCGGCGGTGGTCGAATGCACCGAGACCGGCAGGCCCAGCCCATGGGCGGCTTCGACGCCGGCGTTCAATTCGTCCTGACTGAAGGTCGGCACCGAACCGTTGCTTTTGCCGCAATGGTAGTCGGCGTAGATCTTGATCCAGTCCGCGCCATGGCCCGCCTGGTCGCGCACCGCGTCGAGCATCTGCGGGATGCCGCTGACCGGTATGCCACCCTGCGGCAGATCCAGGTCGCTGCGAAAACCGCCCGGTCCGGGACCGTAGCAATGGCTGGCGATGGTGGCGCGGGTGGCGACGAACAGGTGCGGTCCGGGAATCATTCCCTGGTCGATCGCTCGCTGCACGTCGACATCGGCATAGCCGGCGCCTTCGGTGCCCAGGTCGCGCAGCGCGGTAAAGCCGGCCATCAGCGTGTCATGCACGTGCTGCACCGCTTCGATGGTGCGATACGCCTGGGTCTCCTTCAGCACCTGGTCGTTCCACAGGGTTTCGTTGTACGGATGCAGGAAGATGTGCGAATGCGCGTCGATCAGTCCGGGCAGCAGCGTCATGCCGGGCAGCTCGATGGTCTGCGTGCCAGGTGGTGAACTGACCTGCGATGGCGGCCCGATCGCGGCGATCCGATCGCCCTGCACCAGCACCACCCAGCCGACATGCGTCTGTTCGCTGAGCGCATCGAACACGCGTTCACCGTGGAGCAGCCACGCGTGACCGGCAGGACTGTTTGTCGCGCCAGTTGCGTTGGAACAGAGTGCGCAGATCAGCAGCAGGCTGCCCGGCAGACCGCGCAGAAATCGTCGAGCCAGCATGCTGTTCCCCTTCCGGTGGACGTCAGTCCGCTCTTTGTAGCACCAGTCGGGTTGGCGATAGCACTTCATGCGCGCATCTACGTGCGATTGTCGCTCAGGTTCGAGGCAGGCCGAACCACCCCGTGCCACGATACGAATCGGCCACGGCCCAGCCACCGCAGGCGATCGCCGAGGACATCAACAGCGGCGTGACGGAATCATTTCCCGGTGCGGCGAAGATGCCAGGCAGCCACACCAGCAACGTGATCACGCTCAGCATGGCTGCTTCCAGCGTGGCCGCCAGGCGCGGCCAGATCGAGAGCAGCAGCGCGAGGCTGGTGGCGATGCTACCGGCGCCGGTCAGGTAGGCCCAGGCGTAAGGCGACGGAATCCATGCCGGCACGAAGCCTACGGTTTGCGTGGCGTACACGAAATGCGAAAGTCCGATCATCGGCAGCGCGAGCACGAACAGCAGCCTGGCCCAGCGCACTCCGTTCGAGCCGACGGCGAATGCCAGATGACGCCTCGTCCATGCGCCGGCACGCGATGCATACAGCACCCAGCCGCCGGCCAGGATCACGGCGATCTCGCCAAAACCGAGCCACGTGGCCTCCATCTGCGGCACGAACACGACCGCCGGAAGCTTCAGCAGGACCACCCACAGCAGCAGATAGACAAACAGCACGGCGGATGAAATCGGCACGCTGCGTCGTACCAGCAGACCGATGCCGGCGGCTACTTCGATCAGTGCGCAGGCATACACGAAGAACGACCGCGCCGGCAGAGTGTCGATCGGGATCCGCTGCCACACCGATGCGAAATCGCCGTAGAACAATCCCCGGATGCCCAGCGCGATCATCGCCAGCGCGAGCAGCACATGGCCGATGCCGGTCCGGCCTGAGTCGCCGGCGTGCGCGTATCGGTGGTTGTCCGCGAACCACGCACGGGGCCCCAGCCACTCCCAGCCAGTTCGGGTTGGATCATGCATGTCCTTTCTCCATTGTCGTGCAGGTTGATCATCATCGAAAGAAGCGGCGGTTTTCATGTCGAACCTTGCGGATCCGTGCGATCCAGACATGGAAAACGCTCCCGGGCAGAAAAGACAGGTCCAGTCGTGCCGCATCGGGCAAGGCCAATCGGCTTGCCGCTCTTGCGCGGGTGAAGAAACCTTACCGGTAGAAGGATGCCAGCTTCAGATAGTGAGCAGCCGCTCGAGTCCGTCCCACGACGACCGGACGATCTCCCTCGCGCCCATCGGGCCCAGGCCCACTTCGTCCAGCGTGAAATTCAGCCGTCCGAAATGACACGCTGCGCAGCTGATCACCAGGTTCTCCGGCGCATGGGTACCGCCGCGCACGCGCGGCAGTAGATGGTCATGGTGCATACAAAGCACCTGAAATGCCGCGTGCTGGTCGATATTCCGGCGACCCCATGGGATGGCATCGGGATACAACTGATGCAATGCGATGCGGATTTCGCGTCGCAGCACGGGGATGCCGCAGTAGCGGCAATGATGACCGTCACGCCGCAGCACCGCCTGCCTCGAAACGGCATCGGGTACGCGTATCGCAGAGTCTTCCGACGATGCGGAGGTCGGTGTGCCCAACATGGGGCGAAACTGCAGATGCGGATTGTTCGAGCGGGTGATCGATTCGAACCATTGCCTGAGGATCGGCAGGTTCGCATCGACGAAGAACTGCGCCGCGCGATCGCGATCGCCGGCGAGATGGGCGTCAACTGCAGCGTCGAGACGGCGCGCTGCCTGCGCGATTTCCGGGATCGGCTCGCGCAGGCAGCGGCGATTGACGGATGGCTCGACGACGGCATCTTCCATGAAGGTCTCCGGGGCAGGTGGACGCTTGCGCAACGGTGCATTCTTGCCGATCCGCGTCGCCAATCGTCCATCGACATCGCGCGATCCCTTGAAGGGATCGTTCCGCCATAGCGGAGCGGCGCCCGCTACTCGGCGACCGCCTCGCCGGAGCCGCCGAGTTCGGCCGGGAAATCCTTCAGCTTGGGCAGGCCGTCGTGCATGCGCAGCACAGTCTGGGCGTAGTTCACATGCACGCCCGGCGCAAACACCAGCGTCGGGATCGTCGCAGCGTAGACGTCGGTCAGGCCAAGCGGCGGGTGATCGGTCATCAGGTGTCCGCCGCATTTCGTGCAGAACTGGCGATCGCTCATGTCGGTCTTGCTGAAATGACCGATGAACTCCGCACCGCGGGTGACTTTGACGTCGGCCGGATTCCACAGCGTGAAGGCGTTCACCGGCCCGGCGGACCAGGAACGGCAGGATTCGCAGTGGCAGTAGCCCATGGCCGCAGGCGTGCCACTGACTTCGATCTCCACGGCGCCGCAAAAGCAGCTTCCGTTGTGCACGTCGGTCATCTTGGTTCTCGGATGAGGGTCAGGGGATTTCGCCGAGCATCCTGGCTGGCAAGGGATTCGAAAGTTTGCGAATTGCACTCCCATGGCGTGCACCCGCACGATTGTGGACAAACCGATACCTGCGTCCAAGTTGGCCAGCCGTGCTATGCCGGTTAGCCAGGTAGTGCCGATGGCATGGGCGCGAAGAGTGAAAGAAGAATGGTCCCGGACCCTATGCTGGCCAGGCATGAACGTGCCTTTCGACGAAGCCGATCCTCATTGGCGACAAAGCGCATCGAGGCTGCCGGAAATCAGGCGATGTCGCCGCTCGATGAAGTGCTGATCTTTCACAGGCGATACACCGCCGCACACTTACGGTTCTGCGACAGCCCGCCCATCGCGCGGGCAACGTCCAGCGAGGAAGACGCACCATGACCACGCCGCAAGAACTGAAATCCAGACTCTGGAAGGGCATCGAATCCGAACGCACGATGATGCTCGGGCTTGATGGCCAGGAAGATGGTCACGCCAGGCCGATGACCGCCCAGGTGGAAGGCGACAAGGGACCGCTGTGGTTTTTCACCTCCACCGAGAATTCGCTGGTGCGGCTGCTCGACCGAAGCCATCACGCGATCGCGACGTTCACCTCCAAGGGGCACGACCTGTTCGCCAGCCTGCATGGTTCGCTAAGCCTGGACAACGATCGAGCCACCATCGACCGACTCTGGAATCCGTTCGTGGCCGCATGGTACGAAGGCGGCAAGGACGATCCGAAGCTGGCGCTGCTGCGGCTGGATGCCGACAGTGCCGAGATCTGGCTCAACGCCAACAGCCTGCTGGCCGGCGTGAAAATGCTGCTTGGCGTCGATCCGAAATCCGACTACAAGGACCATGTCGCGCAAGTCGACCTGCGCTGAACGGTGTAACGCCCGTGGTGGGGAATGGCTCCGCCGTGACATTTCCGCCTTCAGCTGTTTGGGCAGCGTGATGCGGGATTGAGCTGGCCGGCTTGACGACCTATCTTGGAATGACCCCCCATCAAGGAGCAGCAGGTGTTTCCAGCCGATTTTCCGATTGCCGCACGCTGGCCAGCGCAGCATCCCGAACGTATTCAGTTGTATTCGTTGAACACGCCGAACGGGGTGAAGGTATCGATCATGCTCGAAGAGACCGG
>JBDTZX010000495.1:0-14711 GCA_040004895.1 Rhodanobacter sp.
ACGTGCATGCATCGATGTTTCCTCCGAGACCGAACCGTTCGCGCTGCCATGAAAGGCAATCTGCGCGCTCGCTTGCTTGACCGGATCAAGCTGCATGACCGAGCGTGACGGCAAGGTCATCTGGGTGACCAGCGCGTCGCTTCGGCTTCGCGCTGGTGCAGCTGGACGTCGCCATCCTAAACGAGGCACTACCCCACAGCGTCGGCGAACCGCAGGCCGGCGTCGACCGCCTGCCTTGGGCGGTGGACAGCGAGTCGCTGATGTTCGCGGCACTGCTGCTGAGCACGGAAATATTCGCGACCGTATCGGACGCGGCTGACCTGTGCCGACAACACCGCTACCATCGACGGCAACCGAGCGGAGCCCAGTGCGCATGAACCAGCCTGATCCATCACCGTCGCCCGCCGCCGATCCGGACCAGATGCCGCGGCATACCACGCCCACGTGGGAGGTCGAACTGCTGATCTCCGGTGTCGCCGTGTTCGCCATGCTGCAACTGCCAGGCTGGCTCGACGACCGGTTTTTCGCGCTGCTCCCGCGTTTCGATACCGATTGGGCCAGCTTGCTGCAACTGATGTACATGTACCTGAAAAGTGCCGCAGTGATCCTGGCGGTGACGTTTGCATTGCACTTGTCGCTGCGTGCGCACTGGATCGCACTGGTCGGCATGCATTCGGTTTTCCCCGGTGGTGTGCGCTGGGAGAATCAGCGCATGGGGCCGGTGCAGCGGGCACTGGAACAGCGCCGTCACGGCAGCGCCGAGTCGGCCATCGAACGCGCCGACAACCGCGCCACCGTGGTGTTCGCCATCGGCGTAGCCTTGGCGACCTTCCTGCTCATACTGTCCGCCGTGGTGATCTCTGCGTTTCTGCTCGCCATGCTGTATGCATGGCTGACTGGCATGCATACCCAGATCGGCATCCTGATGCTTGGCTGTACCGCGGTGATTATTTTCCCCTTCAGCGTGTTCATTGCGATCGATCGAGTCTACGGCGACAGGCTGCTTCCCGACGGCGCGGCGCGGCGCCGACTCGCCGCCGCAATCGAGTTCTTTGGCCGGCTCGGTTTGGGGCGTCGCTCCGGCGTGATGGCGCTGCTGTCCAGCCGTGGCGGCAAGCGCAATCAGGGCCTGTTCTTCGGCCTCTTCTTTTTCGGGTTGATCACGATCGTCATGTTGCAGATGGAGACGCTCAAGTCGCCCTGGCGTCTCGGGAGCTTTCAGCTTTTTCCCCGGACCATCGATGGCGATCGCAGCATCAGCAGCGCGTATTACGACGACCAGCGTGATCCGGTGCACGATCCGGCGTCGCCATACATGCAAAGCGCCGTGATCACCGGCCCTTACCTGCAGTTGATGGTGCCGTACCAGCCCACCCGCGATGTGCCGGCTCTGCGAAAGGCATGCCCGGCGGCGTTGAATATCAGCGATGACGCCGCGCGCACTGTCGCCACGCTGGACTGCCTCACGCGGCTGCATGCGGTAATGCTGGACGGTGCTCCGTTGGCCCCGCTGCACTACGATGCGGGCAACGATCCGCGTACCGAGCGCCCCGCATTGCAGGCAATGATCGATGTGCGCGCACTGACGCCGGGCCGCCACGAACTGCGCGTGATGCGCGCACCTGCCGCCGCCGGCGACGTGGACCGGCATGACCAGGCTGCGCAATATGTCATCCCGTTCTGGCACTGACCATCAGGGCGGCGCAGTTGCCTGCCTGGCGAATGATCTCGACCCGCAAAAACCAAGTGCGGCCGACGGCAATGTGCATCGACGCAATGACGCTCGCGGCGAGCGCCGTGACGAGACCGGTTTCGCTCACCATCAACAGCTTCAAGTGCATCCCGCATTCGATCTACAAACGCGAGTTGTGCGGTGCCGATGCGTTGGCCCACTTCAATCGTGCCGATTCCGGGCTTGATGTGGGCAAGGATTGCAGCTTCAACTTGGACGTGACCCTGCGCATCCAGGTGGGGTGCTGAAGGGCCAGTGATTCACACGTACTGCATCTTCACCGTCATGCCGCCGTCGACGGTGAAGTGTTGGCCAGTCACGAAGCCGGCCTGGGCGGAAAGCAGATAGACGGCCAGTGCGCCGATGTCGTCCGGCGTGCCGACGCGGCCGGCAGGATGCTGGGCGTGATCCAGTCTGCCCAGTTTGGAAACGCGACGTGCGGAAGGTTTGCGCCAGGCATCGGTGGCGATCCAGCCAGGCAGGATCGCGTTGACACGCACCCTGGGTCCGGCGCTGATCGCCATCGCGTGCGTCAGTGCGAGCAGACCACCCTTGCTGGCGGCGTAGGCTTCGGTATCGGGTTCGGATTGCAGCGCGCGGGTGGACGCGATGTTGACGATGGCGCCCCGTGCATCGACCAGCGCCGGCAGCGCATGCTTGCTGCACAGGAACGCGCCGGTGAGGTTGGTGGCGAGATAGCGGTTCCAGTCCGCCAAGGTGAGGTCTGCCAGCCTGGCACGATGAGGATCGGCGATGCCGGCGTTGTTTACCAAGCCATCGATGTGGCCGTAGCGCTTCGCCGCCGCGTCGACAAAGCGCCGAACACTGGCCTCGCGCGAGACATCCAGACGGCCAAACGCGGCCCGTGATCCCGCGTTCCACTCGTCGAGGCAGGCATGACCTGCCTCGACATCGAGGTCGCCGATCATCACCGAACCACCCGCGCCAAGCACGGCCTGGGCGATGCCGCGGCCGATGCCCTGCGCACCTCCGGTGACCAGCACCACGCGGTCGCGCAGAGGTTGGCCATCGTGTTCGACGATCGGGGGTGTCAGAGTCATGCGGGTATGCTGGACGTCGTCGAGAGGGTCACAGCTGCATGTAACTGTAGCCGCGCTGCCCGTACACCACGAAATCGCTCAATGCCGACAGCGAGACGGTGACATCCGGATTGACATCGCTGTCCTTGAAGCCGTTCTCGGCCAGCGCCTGCCCGCAAACCAGCATCGTCACGCCAGCCTCTTTCAGCGCATGGATGATCGGCGCATTAGGGTTGTCGACCTTGAAGAACTTTCGATACACGTCATTGCTGGCGGCAGCCAGGCTCGCCTCGCCCTCGATCACCGCCACGATGTGCACATGCTCCGGCGGCACCTTGGCAAAACCCATCAGGTTGACGATACGCGCCAGCCGCTGCAACGAGCCGTACACCTCGGAGTGGTCCTTGCCACCATGGACCACGTCGACGATGACCTTGTAGTCGGCGCCGGGGTCGGGCTGCACCGCGGCGTCGGGACGCGGATGCACGCGGCCGAAGTTCTTGATCACCGGGTTGATCCACACGGTGCCGGGCAGGGATCCGTCTTCACGGGCTGCCGGTTTGGTTTTCGCGACGGTTGTGCAACCGCTCAGCGTCATCGCCGCGACCGACAGCAGCAGACAGGCAGACGCCCATGCGCGCAGATTCTTCAGTGTCATGCCATTCCCCCGGAGTTGCCGCCGATTGCGGTGGGCGAACGATACTGCGACCTTGCAGTTTCGGCGATAGCTGACGCTTACCGTTTCAGCCGGTCGAACGAGAACAGGTTGGCCAGCGGATGCTTGCGCTTCTCGATCAGCGCGCGGACCAGCGGTGCACCGGCCATGCTGTAACTGATGCCGTTGCCACCATAGGCCATGGCGAACTGCACGCGCGAACCGTATTGTGGATGTGTGCCGAAGAACGGCAATCCGTCCTCCGTTTCGGCGAAGGTCCCGGCCCAGGCGAATGCGGGGGTAAGTTCGAGATCCGGAATCGCCTTGAGGACTTTGCGCACGAGCTTGCGTGCCTTCTTGTTGACCCGTGCATTGCGGCGGACCGGGATGTCGATGCTGTCGTCCTCGCCACCGACCAGCAGGCGACCATCGCCGGTACTGCGCATGTACAGATACGGTCGCGCCGATTCCCACACCATGGTGTCGGCCAGTGCGCGCAGCCTGGTCTTGTTCAGCGGATCGGTGATGAAGGCATAGCTGCTGCGGTTGCGCGCCACGCGTTGGTCTAGCCACTTCTGGTTGGCGTAGCCGGCAGCAAACACCACATGCGCGGCGCGCACCTGGATGCCATCCGCGGTGCGCAGGGTAACCCCGCGCGAGGTGGTGTCGACCCGTTCGATCGGGCTGCGGTCGAATACTCCCGTGCCGTTCTTTTCCAGCCGCGTGAACAAACGGTAGGCCATGCGGTACGGATCGATGCGCGCAGCCAATTCGCTGAGCATCGCGCCCGGTGCGTCGATGCCGTAGTCGCCGCGCAGCTCGCCGGGTTCCAGCCAGCTGACCGCGAAACCGTGCTTGCGGCGCAATGCCATTTCCTCGCGCATTGCCGGTACGTGGCGCCGTCGGCTGGCGTAGTACAGGCTGTACATGCGGCCGAAATCGACATCGCGCACTTCGCCCGACAGCGCCTGCAGCATCGGGATCGCATCGGCGCAGGCCTGGTAGGCGAGCACGGCATCGTCTTCGCCGTACCATTTGGCCAGATCGATCATTGGGGTGTCGATTTCATACTGCAGCAGCGCGGTGCTGGCGGCGGAACTTCCCCAGCCGATGTCACGCTCCTCGAACACGGCCACCTCATGGCCGTTTTGCGCCAACTCGTTGGCGATCAGCGCACCGCTGATGCCGCCGCCAATGACCGCTACATCGCAACGCAAATCGTTCTGCAATTGCGGAAACGCATGCATCAGCCCGTTCTTTATCGCCCAGAACGGGTAGCCGCTTTTCAGGTCCATGCAGGTCTCGCAGACAGTCGTTGCGCGGAATGCGCAGCGCAGGGTCGGGCAAGCCGCGTCGCGGAATCGTGAGCACATGGGCGCGAAACGGCTGCGAGCCGCCGCGCCGAGCCGGCGCTCAATGCAATGGCGCAGCCATCACCAGTCGCTCGACGGCGTAGCCACGTTGACGGGCGCGATCCGTGAGCTGCGTGAACAGCGCGCGGTCCATCGACGGACGGCGTGACAGCACCCAAAGGTATTTTCGGCTCGGGCCACCGACCACCGCCCACTGATAGTCCGGATCCACTTCGACCACCCAATAGTCAGCCCAGACCCACGGTAGCCAGGCCAGCCAGCCGGGCGCGAAACGAACCTTCAGTGCGCCGGGCTGGCCGATGACCTTCTTCGCCACACCATCGGACGCCTCCATCGTTCCGGCGCGGGTGCGGCAGGCGTTGTGCACGCCGATCGTGCCATTCGGATTTGCGGTGTAGATGGCGGTGATGGTGTCGACGCACTTGCGCTGGAAAAACATCGGAAGATGCGCGATCTCGTGCCACTGGCCGACGTAGCGCGGAAGATCCAGTGCAGGCAGCGGCTGGTTGGCCAGGCTGGCCGTCGACGAAGACGACAAAGCGGTGGCGGCGAACGTGGTCATCAGCAGTGCGTGCAGCATGCGGCGATCTCCATTTGATTCAGCGAGGTTGGAGCCGGCGTCGTCGCCGTCGGGTGAATTCGCACCATGTGGAAGCGCCTGAACCATTCATCGATGTCAACGGGATGCGCACGCTGCGGTCACGCTTCACCCACCTGGCGCAGCTTATAAATTCAGGTGTCTGCAATGACGCAGGCCCAACATTTCGGAGATTCCGCGTGGACAAGAATCGCACTGAAGGCACCAAGCATGAAGTCAAGGGCGCGGTGAAGGAAGTTGTCGGCAAGGTGACCGGCAACACCGGCAAGCAGGTAGCAGGCAACATCGAGAAGAATGCCGGCAAGCTGCAGAAGGAAGTCGGCAAGGCCGCCGATGCGCAACGTGACGCAGACAAGAAGCGTCGTCCCTGAATCACCGATCGATGGATGTTGAAAAGCCGCGCGGCACAAGCTTCGCGGCTTTTTCGTTGCGGTTGCCAGAATCCGGGCAATGACCAGATGCCCCCACAGGAAGGTTGTCGGCAGCGTGGTGGTGCCGCCAGTACATGTCGAAGCGTTCGAGCAGGAAGCGTGCACCATCGCGCGATGAGCGTTCATGCAAGGCAGCCACGCCATGTGCGCTGGCTGCGTGGTCGCCGAAGCATGGAATCATCGCTTTGCTCGCACACTCCTCTTGACCGGGTGGGCGCCAGCCTTGGTCGGCGATCCATCCGGGGTTGATGTCCGGATCTTTTTGACGGCGGCGGTCTTCTTGGCTGTCTTCGCTGCTCGCTTCGGAGAGGCTGTCGCCTTGCCGCTGGCTGCCTTGACATTCAGTGTGATCCACGTGGGCGCATGGTCGCTGGGGCCGGTTTCGCCGCGCATCCAGCGATCGACGCCGGCATCCCGCAGGCGCGGTGCGAGATCGGCGCTGAGCAACAAATGATCGATGCGCAGGCCGGAGTTGGTCTGCCAGTGCTGGCGAAAATAATCCCAGAACGTGTAGATGCGCTCGTCGGGATGCATCGCCCGCAACGCGTCGGTCCAGCCTTGGTCAAGCAGGCGCTGGAAGCAGGCGCGGCTTTCCGGCTGGAGCAGTGCATCCTTCAGCCATGAGCGCGGGTTGTAGATGTCCAGGTCGGTCGGCACCACATTGTAGTCGCCGGCCAGCACCACCGGATGGCCGCTGCGATAGAGCGTGGCGGCGTGGTCGATGAAGCGCTCGAACCAGGCCAGCTTGTAGTCGAACTTGGGTCCCGGCTGCGGATTGCCGTTGGGCAGGTACAGGCAGCCGACGACAATCCCGTGTGCAGCCGCCTCGATATAGCGGCTCTGCTCGTCGCCCCTGCCGCCAGGCAGGCCACGCCGGCTTTCGATCGGGTCCATCCCACGTGCCAGGATCGCCACGCCGTTCCACGCACGCTGGCCCTGCCATACCGCGCCATAGCCGGCAGCGCGCAGCGCGGCGAACGGAAAGGCTTCGTCCGGCGCCTTCAGTTCCTGCAGACACACCACGTCCGGCTCCTCGCGCTGCAGCCACTTCAGCAACGACGGCAGGCGCGAGCGCACGCCATTGATGTTGAAGCTCGCCAGTGTGATGGTTTTCATGCGGCAGCTCCTTGTACTGCACGACATCGGCGTGATCGTAGCCTGCTTGCCGGTGCAGGGCGGGTGATCGTCATCCCCGATCGCCGCGCACCCGGAATGCCAGGCTGATGCGCGGTGCCGTTTCCACCCGCTGCTTGGAAATGCCATGGTCATAGTGGCGCTGGGTTTCCCAGCTCATCAGCAGCAAGCTGCCCGCTTCCAGATCGACCTGCAGCACGCGACGCGGCGGCTGCTTGGCGCGGATCGTCATGCGGCGCGTGGCACCCAGCGAGAGCAGCGCGATCGGCTGCCCCTTGACGATGTCGTCGAGCTTGTCATTGTGCGGGGCGACGCTGTCGTGCCGGTCGCGGTAGAGGTTGAGACCGATGCTGTCGAACGGCGCGCCAACCCGGGCGGTGACCACGGCCAGTGCGTCGGTCAATACATCCGGCAGCGCCGGATCGTCCGTGCGGAAGTGCGCGCGCAGACGCGGCACCTCCACGTCGCGTTCGTACATCACGCGCCGACCGCCGCTCCACGCAATCCCTTCGTGCAGCTGCCGGAACCATGCCTGCGCCGTGGCGTCGTCGACCAGCGCAGGCGTCAGGGCCATATGGCCGCTGGCGTCGTCGAGCAACACCTGCCGTCCGCTGCCGAACAACGCCATCGAAGTCATGGCGAGCGCTGATCCGCGTGCGCGATGCCCGCGCGGCGTTCGCGCCAAACTTCCGGAGTCTGCGGCTTGACGAACAGCGCGATGAGTTCCGGATGCGCCGCCTTGGCCTGCTTTTCGATGCGGTTGATGCAGGCCTCGATCTGCGAGGTGGTGAGCGCGTCCTCGAACTCCGCGCTGAGCGCGGCGACCACCTGGTTCGGACCCATCTGCACGGTCAGCACGCCGTTTGGACAGCGCACGTCCGCATCGGCGCCGGCGATGGTCATGATCGACTCGCGTACCACCGGATGCGCCGGTTCGCCGATCAGCAGGCCCTTGGTTTCGCGCAGCAGCAAGCTGGCGGAAATGGCCAGCACCAACGCAATGCCGATCGAGGCGACACCGTCCAGTTGCGGCATGTGCAGGAGCTGCGCGGAGATCAGGCCGGCCAGTGCCACCATGATGCCGAGCAGCGCGGCGCTGTCTTCCAGCAGCACCGTGAACGTGCTTGGGTCCTTGCTCTGGCGGAAGGCCTCGAAGTAGCCAAGCCGGCCCTTGAGTCGCCGGAACTCGCGCAGTGCAAGCGCCCACGAGCTGCCTTCGAACAAGGCCGACATCGCCAGCACCAGATAGTTGATCAGCAGATGGGTGGCCGGTTCCGGATGGCGGATGTGCGTCACACCCTCGTACAGCGACACGCCGGCGCCCATCGCCAGCACCAGCAGCGCCACGATGAAACTCCAGAAATACAGTTCGCGCCCGTAGCCGAACGGATGGCTGGTGTCGGCCGGTTTGGTCGCCCGCTTCAGACCGTACAGCAACAGTATCTCGTTGATCGTGTCGACCAGCGAGTGAATGCCTTCGCTGAGCATCGCCGAACTGCCCGAGAAGCCAGCAGCCACGAACTTGGCGATGGCGATGAGCAGGTTGCCGATCAGCGCGGCGCAGACGACGGTGCGGGAGCCGGAGACCTGTGACATGGGCGTCAGTCGTAAAGTTTCTGGCACAGCTCGCACCAGAAGCTGCGACGGTTGGTCTTGCCGACATGTGCCCGCTTGAGCGGGATGTCGTGGCGAGGACAGCGACTCCGGTTGTGCACAAGCCAGTGTTTGCGCAGCACGAAGGCCCGCTTCCACTCCAGAAACTGGAAGCTGTATTCGCGCGCCTGCCTGATCAGCTCGCCGAGCTTGCGGGGTGGCAGCGCGCCGACCGTCGACAGCGGATGCACGCCGATGCGGTACAGCACTTCATTCTTGATGATGTTGCCGACGCCGGCGAACACCTCCTGGTCGAGCAGTGCATCGCAGACCAGCGTTTCCGGCATCGATTTGAGTTTCCTGCGCGCGAGCTTCGGATCCCATGCTTCGGACATGATGTCGGCGCGCCAGTCGTACAGGTCGTCGAGGTTGTCATCGAGCAGACGCACCGAGCAGCCATAGAAATTCAGTTCGCCATGGTCGAAGCCCAGACTCAGCCGCGGCGCGGCGTCTTTGCGCTCATCGATGCGGTAACTGCCGAACATCAGCAGATGGATGCGGATGGTGACGTCGCGTAGCTCGATCAAAGTCTGCTTGCCGAAACTGCGGATCGACTTCACCCGCTTGCCGGAAAGGCGCTGCAGGTCGATCTTCGCGTTGCCCTCGGCGCGACGGATGACCTTGCCGGCGAAATGCGCGATCTCGCCGCGCAGGATGACGATGGAGGGACCTTCGGGCATGGCCGGTTTCCGGTCGAGATATAACTCATGCTGGCTCCTGCCGCGACCACGCGAGGTGAAGCCGGTCAGTCCACCGGATCAGCGCGCAGTTGCCCCAGTACCGTCAGTGCATCCCCGGTGGCATGGCCGGCAGCGGTATTGTCGAAAATGCACCAGCGATCGGCGGTGTTCGCGGTGGGCCGTCGCAGTCGTTGCGCGATCTGCTGCAACGTGGAGACGAAATATGCGTCGTAGTACATCCGGGGCGAGCCATGCAATCGCAGATACTGCAGCGATCGATTGCCGGCGGGCACCGCGGCGCGTGGAAAACGTGCGGGGTCGGCCGCCACTCGCGCGATGCCGCGGTCGCGCAGGGCGATGCTCACCGCTGCATGAAACCAGCTGGCATGCCGCGGTTCGCACGCGACTGCTCCGCCATGCGAGCGGCGAAGCAGGTCGAAGAACGGCAACGCCAGCGCCGGATCCCAGGTGAGGCTCGGCGGCAGCTGCAGCAACAGGCAGCCGAGCTTGCCGTCGAGGTGGCTGACTTCCTCCAGGAAAACTTCCAGCACGTCCCGGCAGTCGCGCAGGCGTGCGAGATGGCTGATGCTGCGCGGCATCTTCACTGCAAAGCGAAAGCTCGTCGGCACGGCTCCAGCCCAGCGGCGGTAGGTCGTCGGCCGATGCGGGCGATAGAACGACGAATTGATTTCAACCGCGTTGAACACCTGGGCGTAACGCGCCAGATGACTGCTGCCATCGGGGAAGTGCGCGGCGTGCTGCGCCGGGATCGACCAGCCGGCACAACCGACGTGAATCGCCGGCAGGTGATTCGGCTCAGCTGCCGACGAACGCGGTGTGGAAGCGGCGGCTGCGGGCGTCATCGATGCCACTCCGTGCGTATCCCCATACTTTTCAGTATCCGGATATTGGCGTCAGACAGCCGTGAATCAGGTTTGCGAGCTGACAGCGATGCCGGGCGCAGTGGTCCTTCGGCGAGCTGGGGCTTACCATGGGCATTCCGTTTCCGCTCTCCTCAAGGATTTCGAGTGCCGTCGGTCATTTCAGTCAAGCAGCTCAGCAAGACCTACGCCTCCGGGTTCCACGCGCTCAAGCAGATCAATCTGGAGATCCGCAAGGGCGAGATCTTCGCGCTGCTCGGTCCGAACGGCGCCGGCAAGACCACCCTGATCAGCATCATCTGCGGCATCGTCAATCCCAGCGAAGGCACCGTGATGGCAGATGGTCACGACGTGGTGCGCGACTATCGCGCGGCGCGTTCGAAGATCGGTCTGGTGCCGCAGGAGCTGACCACCGACGCGTTCGAAACCGTATGGAACACGGTGAGTTTCAGTCGTGGCCTGTTCGGCAGAGCGGCCAACCCGGCGCACATTGAGAGGGTATTGAAGGATCTGTCGCTGTGGAGCAAGAAGGACAGCCGGCTGCGCACGCTGTCCGGTGGCATGAAACGTCGCGTGATGATCGCCAAGGCGCTGGCGCACGAACCGCAGATCCTGTTCCTCGACGAACCTACCGCCGGTGTCGACGTGGAGCTGCGCCGCGACATGTGGGCGATGGTGCGATCGCTGCGGGAAACCGGCGTCACCATCATCCTCACCACGCACTACATCGAGGAGGCCGAGGAAATGGCCGACCGCATCGGGGTGATCAGCAAGGGTGAGCTGATC
This sequence comes from Rhodanobacter sp., assembly GCA_040004895.1. Lineage (GTDB taxonomy): Bacteria > Pseudomonadota > Gammaproteobacteria > Xanthomonadales > Rhodanobacteraceae > Rhodanobacter. The sequence goes on from JBDTZX010000495.1 coordinate 10,964, forward strand.
CTGGTCGAGGACAAGGCCGAGCTGATGAACAAGCTCGGGCGCAAGCAGCTGACCCTGCACCTGCAAAGCCCGTTGCAGAGCATTCCAGCGGCGCTCTCGGATTACGCGCTGGAACTGTCGGTCGACGGCAACGAGCTGGTCTATACCTTCGACACCCAGGGTGACCGCACCGGCATCGATGTGCTGCTGCGAAAGCTTGGCGAAGTGGGCATAGATTTCAAGGATCTGCAGACCAGCCAGAGTTCGCTGGAGGATATTTTCGTCAGTCTGGTGAGCGAACGCGCATGAACATCCACGCAATCCGCGCCATTTATTATTTCGAGATGGCCCGCACGTGGCGCACGCTGCTGCAGAGCGTGATCTCGCCGGTGATCTCCACCTCGTTGTACTTCGTGGTGTTCGGTGCGGCGATCGGCTCGCGCATGACGGCGATCAACGGCGTCAGCTACGGCGCCTTCATCGTGCCCGGCCTGATCATGCTGTCACTGCTGACCCAGAGCATATCCAACGCGTCGTTCGGCATCTACTTTCCGAAGTTCTCCGGCACGATCTACGAGATCCTGTCGGCGCCGGTGTCGTACATCGAGATCGTGGCCGGTTACGTCGGTGCGGCGGCGAGCAAGTCGATCATCCTGGGCCTGATCATTCTGGCGACGGCGCGGCTGTTCGTCTCGTTCGAGATCGCGCATCCGTTGTGGATGGTCAGTTTCCTGGTACTCACCGGGGTCACGTTCAGCCTGTTCGGTTTCATCATCGGCATCTGGGCGGACAGCTTCGAGAAGCTGCAATTGGTGCCGTTGCTGATCGTGACGCCGCTGACCTTCCTCGGCGGCAGTTTCTACTCGATCCACATGCTGCCGCCGTTCTGGCAGAAGGTGACATTGTTCAACCCGGTGGTCTATCTGGTCAGCGGATTCCGCTGGAGTTTCTACGGCGTGTCCGATGTGAGCGTCGGCATCAGCATGGGCATGACACTGGTGTTCCTCGCAGCGTGCCTGGTCGTGGTGTGGTGGATCTTTCGCACGGGTTACCGTTTGAAAGCGTGATCGTTTCGTGCGATCAGTGCAGGCGTACCAGCACGTCAGCGGTCATGACGGCGCCACGCCGATAGCTCAGCAGATAGCCGCGAAAGGGCAGGACATCGGCCGCGTGGAGGCGGCTCCACGCCTAGGCGACGGTGAGCCCCGATCCGCGAGAGCGCGTGGTGATGGCGGCTGTTTCCACGGTCGAGATCGATAACCAGCACCTCGGCATCGGGCCAGACGCGTCGCCGCATGATGCCGGCGATCGGATCTATAGCCGCCCAGAAAGGGTGTCACCCCCAATGATGGGGACTAAGCATCCCATCGTCTTACCCGGGATTCCCCTCGCAAGTCGAGATAGGCGACGCCTCATGCGAGTCCGCGCCACTGCGCCGCGTGATGGCTCTAGAAAGGTTCGACCAGCGGATGAGGGTCGCCAGGGGTGATATTCGCCCTCTTCTGTGTAGTGCCAGACCGGAGAGTCCGAGCCCGCAGCCGAGTTCGAGAACCCGTTTACCGATGATGTCGTGCGTGCCCATGGCTTCGGCCTGACTCCGACTTACCGGCCGCACCTGACCGAACAGAATCCACGGTGCGCACAAGATCCCGATGCGATCCACCTGCTGGTGCGCATCGGCAAATTGGCGCAGACCGCTCAACGCGCCGATGCGGTCATCATGCCGCCGAGCTGAACGACGGTTCTCGAGTGGTGTGGCCTTGCATGGGCGGTCCCGCGGAAATTTCCTGCCGATGAGGGACGAAGCGTGACCGGGAACGCAGTGTCTATAACGATCTTTCGCTGGAATTGCCCTTGACCTGACAGAAGCTGCTGGGGCGCGTCGGACCTGCCAGCGGGCAAAGTTCGGGAGGAAGCTGCGTGCGATTTCGCGTTAACTTAGACGCCAGCCGATTCCTGCCATGCCCGGCATCCAGAGCCATGGCCAGATGATTCTCAGACGTAATTTTTTACGATGACATGTTTTTTGTTGCGCGCTATGCTCGACGCCGGTCGGGTGGGGTCGATCTATTGTGCTGGCGGTCCAGATCTTGAACAGCGAAGGATTTTGATTCGCGCTGGTTAGAAGCAGACTGTCGACAGTCCGATGCAGTGAATTTTGTTTGCTATTGCAACGTCGAAGGAGATGGTCAATGAAGCAGTTTGCCTCAGCAGGATTTTTTATCGCCCTTGCGCTCGCCGGCTTGGCGACGTCCGTTTTCGCAGCAGGCCAGGCAGCATCCGATTCACCGCTGGCATTTGTGAATGCCGATAAGAATCATGATGGCTCTATAAGCAGATCCGAGGTGCCGAAGGAGTTGAATGATCTTCGTGCACATTTCGATCAGTACGACGAAAATCACGACCATCGACTTTCGCAGCAGGAATATGGTGGTTTTCTGACGGCTATGGTTGCGGGTGCCTGCCAGAGCAATCTCCAGGGCGCGAAGAACCCCAACTGCCAAGGCACACCTGGCGTTCTGGGAGGAGCTGACCGAACCGTCAATACCAACTCTGACCGTACGAGCAACAGGCAGTAAGTCTGACGGTTCCGCTCGCCTTTGGACTGTCAAAGACATGTCATCGCAGGTTGGCAGACGCTTCCTGGTCACCGGAGCGACCCGGCGGCTTGGGTTCGACACGGCTCTGGCGCTGGCCCAAGCGATGCGGAAGTGGTTCTCGCTGTGCGAAGCACCGACAATGAGCGCGAGGTTCCGGCACGTATCCGCACACAGCCAGTGCGCGTTTTGAATGGCTGAATCTGGCTAACTTGGCCTTGGTGGCCGACTTTGTACTGCGTTGCACGGGCAGGGTCGAGCACTCGATCTGCTAATCAACAAGGCGGTCGTGGTGGTCTACCAGGATCGCCGGACGACGGTCGATGGCTTCGGGGCCCAGCTGAGCATCAGCTAACTGGGTCATTACGGTTGACTACCCAGTGGCTGCCATCGCTTCCCCGCGCATCGGCACCGCGCGTGGTGAACCTCAGCATCGATCTGCATCACATCGGCGCAATCCACGTCGATGATCTGCAATCGGATACCGCTATAGACCGAATCGCGCCTATGCGCAGTCGAAGCTTGCAATGCTGATGTTTGTTTTGAACTGCATCGGCGCAGCGATGCGCAAGGCTGGAGCCTGATGAGCAAGGCTAGGCATCCAGGTTATACGCGCGCCGATCTGATCGCCAACGGTCCTGGACAGAAAGGGTTGATATGGCAAATCAGCCGACTGTTGCAGCCGATCATGAGCCCGTCCACTGCCAATGGTGCACTGCCAACGCTGTACGCGGTAACTTGTCCTGAACCGAAAAAGGCGGCCTACAACGGCCCCGAGGTCTTTCTTGAAACGAAAGGCGTGACCGCCGCATCGAGGGTGACCCGCAGACAGAAGCGGATCAACGGACTGCTCGCCTAGCGTCTACGAATGGTGCCTTGCTGCGGTTTTCCGCAAGTCATGCAGCCAAGACATACACGCGACACGTCGATGCCGGTGCGGCCAAGCTTCAGGTACTCCATCGTTCGACTCCTGATCGAGTGAGTGACGCAGCTTGCCAGGGCGCGATTGGGGCACGCGTGGAAAACAGCACGAATGGTCGCTGGCACAACCCTGCGGCGCGGTAAATAATGCCCGCTCTCTATTGCGAGCTCAAAGCGATGAAAGAAGAACGGTCAGCCGGAAGCCTGGTCAACGTGGGCCTCGGCATGACGCTGGGCTCGCACATCAGCCC
>JBDTZX010000246.1:0-4324 GCA_040004895.1 Rhodanobacter sp.
CGAACGGCTCCCATTCGTCGTGTCCAAAATAGGCGTGCGTGGCACCCGTGGCGACTACCAGAAAATCGTAGTGAAGCTCGCCGTGCATCAGCTGGACACGTCGCGCCGCGACATCGATCCCGGCAACTTCGTCCAGCAGCACCGTGACATTTTGTTGGCTGCGCAATATTTCACGCAGTGGCGCCGCGATCGATGGCCCGGCCAGGCTGGCCGTTGCGACCTGGTATAGCAGTGGTTGAAACAAGTGATGGTTGCGCCGATCCACCAATGTGACGCGTGCCTTGGTACCTGCCAGCCGTCGCACCGTTGACAGGCCGCCGAACCCGCCGCCCAGAATCACGACGTGCGGCGCGTCCGCCGAATCTTGCATCGAATCGACATGTGCCATGCGGATCGTCCTTTGCGTGTCGGCAGCCGACGCAGAATGACAGCTTCCGCACGAGCGTGCAGGCAAACATTCAGCGGCGGACCGGACTCCGGCCCATTGCCATGCCTTTGAGCACATTCAATGCCTGCGACAGCGCGTAATCGCTGGTGGCCAGTTTGCCATCGGCGGCACTGCCATCGTCGTTGATGTCGACGGTCTTGAGGTGTTCGTTGGCCAGATGATTGGGCAGGTCGGCTTCGGAGCTGATCAGGGTGGGACCGCTGTCGGCCTTGTTCACGGTGAGGTCGGCCAGCGCGATGTCCGGCTTGATGCCTTCGGCCTGGATCGAGGTGCCGTTGGGCGTGTAGTAGCGCGCGGTGGTGATCTTCACCGCGTGCTCCGCGTCCAGCGGCAGCACGGTCTGCACCACGCCCTTGCCGAAGGTGCGCTGGCCCATGATCAGGGCGCGGTGGTTGTCCTTGAGTGCGCCGGAGACGATTTCCGCAGCCGACGCGGTGCCGTTGTTGGTCAGCACGATCATCGGTGCACCATTGAGCTGGTCGCCCGGATGCGCGTTGAAGCTCATGTTGGAATCCGGCAGACGCCCGCGCGTGGTGACGATCACGCCCGAGCCAAGGAAATCGTCGCTGACACCCACGGCCGTCGTCAGCAGGCCGCCGGGGTTGTTGCGCAGGTCGAGCACGGCACCCTTCTGCACACCGTTCTTGGCGATCAGTTCGCCAAGCTTCTTTTCGAGATCGCTGGCGGTGTCTTCCTGGAACTGGGTGACACGGATGTAGGCAAAGCCCGGCTCCAGCTCGCGTACCTTGATGCTGGTGACCGCGATGTTCTCGCGCACCAGCTTCAGGTCGATCAGCTTGTCGCTGTTCTGGTGCACGATGGTCATGGCGATGCTGCTGCCCGGCTTGCCGCGCAACTGCTTGAACATGTCATCGACGTTCTGCGCATCGATCACGATGCCGTTGATCTTGACGATGTTGTCGCCGGCCTTGATGCCCGCGCGCGCGGCCGGCGTGTCGTCGATCGGCGAGACGATCTGCAGCCCGCCGTCGGTCTGCAGCACTTCGATGCCGAGCCCGGCATATTGGCCGGTGGTGTCTTCGTCGAGCTGCTGCAGGCCTTCCTTGTCGAGGTATTCGCTGTGCGGATCGAGTCCGCTGAGCATGCCGCTGATCGCCGCCTTCATCAGTGTCTTGTTGTCCACCTTCTCCACATACGCCTGGCGCACCAGCTGGTAGACACGGCTGAAATTGCGGATGTCGTCCAGGTCCACCTGATCGCTGCCGGTGCTGGAACCGGCGCTGGCCGGGAGGCCCGTGCTGGAGGTGGCGGCGGGCAGATCGGGCGGTGGTGAGCCGCCGCTGACGGCAGCAGTCGGCGCGGTCTGTGCCAGGGCGAACGTACTCGCCAGCGACAGTGAAACGGTCAGCAGCAGGCAAAGCCGGTGACGGGTGGAAAGACGCATTTCAGGACTCCGTGCAGCAGGCGGTGTCGTGCCGGAGCGCGACGGCTAGGGGGCAGGCTTGAGACAACCGAACGCCGGCATGATTCACCGGCGGCGCCAGACTAGCCTGCGATGCGGCATCGCGGACGTCAACGCCGGCTGAGCCAGCTGCGTGGATCGACCGGCTTGTTGTTCTGGCGCAACTCGAAATACACCCCGGTGTTGATGCCGGTCGGTGCGCTGGCGGTGCCGATCGCCTGGCCGGCCTCGACCTGGTCGCCTACCCCCTGCAGCAGCGTCTCGTTGTTGCCGTACATGCTCATCCAGCCATTGCCGTGATTGACGATCAGCAGCATGCCGTAGCCACGCAGGAAGCCGGCGTAGATGACCCGGCCGCGCGCCACCGCATGGATCTCGCTGCCGCCGCCAGCCTTGATCAGTACGCCGCTGCCGTAACTGTTGACCACCCCGCTGGCCGGCCACGGCAGATTGCCGCGAATATTGGCGGAAGCCGTGCCGACTTCGATTTCGGGCGGTGGCAGCTTGTGCCCCGGATGTTTGCGACTGGCTGTCTCACGCGCCGCATTTTCGCGTGCGGCGGCTTCGCGCGTGGCTTCGTCGATCGCCTTCTGCAGCTTGTCGACCAGACTGGTGAGCGACTGCGCATTCTGTTTCAGCGCGGCCAGCCGTTGCGCCTGGTCCTTGTATTGCGCGTCGGTCGCGGCCGCGAGCTTCTGTTGCGCGGCCCGTTGTTGGGCAAGCGTCCGGGTCTGTTGTTCGCGCTGCAGTTTCTTTGCCTGCAAGGCCTGCTGCTCGGCGGTGATCGTGGTTTCCAGATCCTGCAATCTGCCCAGGTCTGCCATCAGCAGCTCCACGCGTCGCACCCGGTCTTGCTGGAAGTACTTCGAATAGAGCAGTGCGCGCGAGATTCGCGCCACGTCCTCGTCGCCCAGCAGCAGTCGCAGGTCCGATCCATGCCCGAGCGCATAGGTCGCACGCAGCAGGTCGGCAATCGCGGCACGTTGACCATCCAGCTTCTGCTGCAAATCGGATCGTTGCTGCTGCAACTGATTCAACTGCTGCTGCTTGGCAGCCAGCTCGACGTCGGTCTGGCGCACCGCTCGCGCCGCGCTGGCGAGGGCATTGGCCTGCCTCGCCAGCTCGGCATTGGCGCCGTCGCGCCGCTCCGCGGTCTCTGCCTGCTGTCTGGCCAGCGCTTCCATCTTGCCGCGCAGGTCAGCCAGCTTCTGGCGCGCATCGGCCTGTTCGGCGCGGCTTCTGCCGTCCTGACGCGCCTGCACCGGCGCCAGGGAAAGCAGCCAGCCCAGCGTGCCGGCGAGCAGCAGGACGGGAAGGAGCGGACGGGCGACGCGGGAAGGTTTGGGCATGGGCCGATTATCGCCGAGTCGGACGACGCGTGCGAGCGAAGCCGTTCCTGGCGAAAACGGGACGGCAACGGGCGATCGGATGCATACCACTTGTGCCGCGTAACGAAAAATTCGCGAACGGTACTTTCACCCGCACGGACGTTTGCAGATCACGCGTCGAGTTTGGGACGCAAAGACGTATAGCCGTCCAAATACGGCCACTACGATCACCTTTTGACGCGACGCAGCAGATGTGCTTTAGTCGGGTCTCACCCGCGCGTCCTTTCGGTGCCATCGCACCGCCGGCAACGTGCGCCCCGCAGCAACCAGCCGCAGCGAAGTCACGATGGCGCAACCAGGCAAGCAGACGTTGTACGACCCGGCGTTCGAACACGACAGCTGTGGCTTCGGCCTGGTTGCGCAGATCGACGGACGCGCGAGTGGCGCACTGGTCGATACGGCGTTTGCCGCACTGGCCCGACTCTCCCATCGTGGCGGCGTCAACGCCGACGGCATCAGCGGCGATGGTTGCGGCGTGCTGATCCACCGCCCGCAAACCTGGCTGCGCGCGCTGGCGACGGAAGCCGGCATCGTCGTGGCCGAACGTTTCGCCGCCGGCCTGGTCTTTCTCGACCCGGCCAGTGCGGAAAGTGCATCGATGGAACTGGAACGCCATCTTGCCGAAGCCGGCCTGTCGGTGGCCGGCTGGCGTGAGCTGGCAATCGAAACGGACGCCTGCGGCCCGCTCGCCAGCGCGACCTGTCCGCAAGTGCGCCAGGTCTTCGTCGATGCCGCTGCCGGCATGGACGACGCGGCTTTCGAACGCGCACTGTTCCGCGCCCGTCGCCGCGCCGAAACCGCGCTGAGCGACGATTCGCAGTTCTATGTGGTGACGCTTTCCGCGCAGGTCATCGGCTACAAGGCAATGGCCGCTCCGGGCCACCTGCGCGAGGTCTTTGCAGATCTGCGTGATCCTGCGCTGGTCAGCGATGCCGTCGTGTTCCATCAGCGTTTCTCCACCAACACCACGCCGCAATGGCGGCTGGCGCAACCGTTCCGCCTGCTCGCACACAACGGCGAGATCAACACCATCCGCGGCAACCGGCGCTGGATGCAGGCGCGCGA
>JBDTZX010000332.1:0-14680 GCA_040004895.1 Rhodanobacter sp.
GTCTTTAGTCCAGCCATGCCAGCGCAATTCGCTATATCGAAATCGACTGACGAAATTTGTCGGCCATCACACTTTTGGGCAGTAAACCGATTTTCACGACGGTTTGAAAAGATCGATCGGATAGCGCAATCCAACAAATCGGCTTGGGACTCTGAAGACGGAACGCACTCTGCGAAACGCAGGAATGGCTGCTGCGCAGCAGATGCGCCCGTGTTGATCTTTGAGGAAATCACTTGCCCGCATACAACGATTGCCGTTGCAGCAAAAGGCAAGGGGAGCACGAATGCGGCAGGACACCCGCCCGTCGACCTCAGCCCCGCTTGGGCGGCACCAGTCGCAGCCGGGTCGGTATCTGGGGATGACTCGGACACAGCAGACGCTCGATCTTCGGCGCGTCCAGGGGATATGAGTACAGGTAGCCCTGCCCTTCGACGCAACCAGCACGCAACAGGAATTCATGTTGTGCTTCGGTTTCGATGCCTTCGGCAATCGTGCTCAAGCCAAGGCTCTTGGACATCGCCAGCATCGCCTCGGTAATCGCGGCATCGTTGGCGTTTCCGGGCAATCCCGTCACAAATGACCGATCAATCTTCAGATACGCCACCGCCGGCAACTTCAGATAAGCCATCGACGAGTAACCGGTCCCGAAGTCGTCGATCGCCACCTCGATCCCCAGCGCATGCAGGGTCTGCATGGTGCGTTCGGTATCGTCGCCGAGGCGCAGCATCGCGCTTTCGGTGATCTCCAGCAGCAACCGGTTGGCACCCAGCTGTCTTGACTGCAGAGTGCGACTGACCGAGTCGACGAATGCCGGATGGCCAAACCAGCGCGCGGACACGTTGACCGCCACCCGAATCGGCGGAACCCCGGCAAGATCCCATGCCTGGATCTGCGCACACGCCGCCTGCATCACCCATTCGTCGATGCGGCGAATCATGCCGAGTCCCTCGGCCACCGGAATGAATTCCGCCGGCAACACTTCGCCGCGTTCCGGGTGACGCCAACGCAGCAAGGCTTCCACGGCGACGATGCGGCCGCTGCGCAATTCGACACTCGGCTGGTAGACCAGGTGGAATTCGTCGCGGATCAGCGCCTGGCGCAACTCGGTCGCCAGTTGCAGGCGCCTGCGCGTATTTGCGTGCATCATCGGCGTATAGAAGCGGAACGTGTTGCGTTCCTCTGTCTTCGCCGCGTACATCGCGGCATCCGCGTTGGCGATCAGCGACGGCGCATCGACACCATCCAGCGGATAGCCGGCGACGCCTATGCTTGCGCTCAAAACAATTTCGTAGTCATCCACCACGATCGGTTCCGACAGCGTGGTAAGCAGGCGGTTGACGATCGGTCGCGCATCCTCGCGCAGGCTGATCCGGTGGATCAACACGGTGAATTCGTCGCCACCGATGCGGCCGGCCACATCGCCGTCCGACAATTGCCGGGTGATCCGCTCGGCGACCTTTACCAGCAGACGATCGCCGATCGCATGACTGTAGCTGTCGTTGACGATCTTGAACGCATCGAGATCGATGAACAGCACGACGGTCGCCAGGCGTTCGCGTTCGCAGACCGCAATCGCCTCGGCGCAGTGCCGTTCGAATTCCGCCCGGTTGACGAGTCCGGTCAATGGATCGTGGCGCGCCAGATGTTCCAGTCGACGCTGATGAACCTTCGCGTCACTAATATTGGTGAACACCGCCACGTAGTAGAGCACCTGGTTTTCCGCATCGCGGATCGTGCTCAAGCTCAGGTGCTCCGGGTAGCTGCTGCCGTCCGCACGCGTGCTGAGTACTTCACCGAGCCAGTTCTGGCCTGCGGCAATGTTGGTCCATACCGATTTCGGCAACAGCGAGCCATCGGGCATGGTACGGCTGCTGTCCAGTCGCCGACCCTGCAGATCCTGCGTGGTGAATCCGGTGATTTCGGTATGCGCCGCATTGGTCGAGATCACCCGCCGGTCGGCATCGGCAATGATCACGCCCTCGGCAATGCTGGCAAGCGCCTCGGCCGCAACCCGACGCTCATGCTCCATCGCCACGCGTTCGGAGATGTCTCGGATGATCGCCTGCCGTACCGGCTGACTGCCCCAGCGAGCGACACTGGTCTGGGTCTCCACCGGGCGGTTGCCACCACTCCCGTCCAGCAGGAAGTTGCTTGCCGCCCGGCCATCTTGATGTCCGGACAGGGACTGCTTGAACAGATGCACAAAGCGATCGCCGATCAGTTCCTCTGCCGCTCGCCCGGTCCAGGCAGCTGCCATGCGATTGACGTCGAGAATACGGCCCGTGCTCTCGTCGACCATCACGATGGCGTCGGCCGCACTGTCGAACAGCAGACGATATCGCTCTTCCGTACCGCGAACGCTGGCCAGGATGCGCCGGGCCATTCCCAGCCAGAGCAGGGCCGCGATGGATGATGCAGTCAGTACGCCGCCGAAAAGCACACGGCCCAGCCATACCGCTCCATCGGCGATCTGGCGCGAGAACAGTTTGGCGCGAGGTTCGATGTAGCTGTTGATCGCGCTGATGCGCGCACGTTGCCGGGCAACTTCGGCCTCCGGCAACCCGCCCCTGCTGTAGCTGGATTGCAGCTCGACTGCAATGGCATTCATGCTGTCTATCGAGGCATCCGTGGATTGCCAGGCCTGAAGCGCATCGCTCATGTACGGTGCGCCGTGAAAATGGTGCAGCATGAAGATCACGCCGGGAATCGCGATGGTGACCGTCTTGCTCTGCCGCAGCGCCTGCGCCACGGCGTCATAGTCGTAGTTGCCGGAAGCGATCTGTTCGCGCGCCCAATGATCGGCCATCAGCACGCTGTAGTTTGCCTTGTAGCTTGCCAGCGACACGGAATCACCCTTCGCGGCATAGCTGTCCAGGTCGATCACGGTCTGTTTCTGTGCCTTGGACCAGACACTCTCGCCGTTGAGAAAACCGGCGAGAGCAACCTGAACCTGCAGAGCGCCCCAAGTCAGAGCCAGGATCAACCCCACCATGCCGACCAGCGCGTACGCCAGCGGCATCAAACGCCGCGACAACGGTTGCTGCAAGGTGATCGTCGAAGTACGCATTGCGTCCCTTGTCTCACGTTTGACGCATCACCGTCCAGACGAGCACCGTGCGAGACCTGTCCCCTCAGGCGGCTACTTCGTCCATCGCCTCCAGCACACGGTGCGGCGTGACGCAGCGGTCAGCAAGAATCCGCATGCTGGTATAGCTGCGCTTGATGCATTCACCGATATGGGCCACTTCATCCGCCGCCGGTGCCGTTCCCATGAGTGTACAGACTATTTCCAGGGCCTCCCAAGGGTGCGTATCGTCGTACGCGGCGTGCAATTGCAGCCAGCGCAGCGATCCTGCCCGGATTTTCGAGGGGAAGCTGGCCGCATAGCTTTCGCTTTCGAAGATCAGCTGGGACCACTCGCCCGTCGCACCTTCGACCGCATAGTTGGTGGCGGCGATGCTGGCAGCGAGGGTATCGCGACTGCTGACATCCTCGCACCAGTTGGCTAGGGTTTCGGTTCCACGCGGCGCCACGCCCTGCAGTACCTCTTCGCGCGGAATGCCGGCGCCTTCGGCCCAGTTGAGCCAGTATTCGGCATGGTTCTGTTCGACGCGAATATTGCGGACCAGCCAGCGGCGCGCCAGATTGTCCCCGGCACTGCGGCCGAACTGGGTTTTCAGCAGGCTCTGCGCCATGTAGGCAGGAAAACGCTCGATGACCGGCCAGATGCCCACCATGAAATTGATGGTGCCTTCCTTGCCGAGCGTGCCGTTGCTCATGCGTTCCCACAAATTGTGAGTCACGACGCTGCGCTTGGTACTTTCACAATCGGCGACCATGTCCTGTGCCCACTGGGGGTAGCTGGTCAGCTCGGTCAATGGGCCGGTACGTTCGAAATGGGTGTGCATGTGTCTCTCCTAGGGTTCGGGGCGCTCAGTTGGTTGCTGCTCTGCATTGCTCGACCGGCACAGCTGACTGCTGCTGCCGGTCGCGATCCGGCACCGTACGCGGTGCCGAAAACCCTGGATAGATCATGGGAGGCGGTTAGCCTGTCTTGCCAGCCCGGTCGAGCGGTCCGCCGCGCCAGCATCAGCCTGTCGCGTACGATGGACGGCCAAACCCGCCGTGGTGCGAACCGATAGCGTAACGCTGTCATGCGCCATTCCGGGAGATCGTCGAGCGATCGGCTTCGCGCCAGCCCGCGCGTTGCCTCGAACAGGCCTCCTGTTCTTTGCCTCGCCGCGGCGGCTTTCGATCTGCTCGCCTTGGCGTGAGCTTACCCGCACATGCCTGTCGCGAACGAGAATCCATGCCCACAATCGGGATCGGTGACGGTTCCGTCCGCGCCCCTATCCTACCGATCCGCGAACCAGCCGGTGAGTGCCGCTACAGGGCCGCCGGCACGCCCCGTGCCAATTCGTCGCGCCAGGCGACCCGATCCGCTGGGCGATTCTGGCGCGTTCGGTACCAGGCCGCCCGTCGGTCACCCAACTGGCGCAATCCTCGGATGCAAGCTTGCCTGCCATCGCCGGCATCTGGAGATCCTGAAACGGTGGGAGTTGCTGCGGGACCCGGACGTGCAATGGCAGCCACGCCACTGGCAGCCAAAGCCGATCGGGAGATGAACGACTGACTGCAGGATTGTCACGAGCTCTGGGGCTCGCGCACCGATCAGGCGCCGGATGTTTGGATGCGAATTCCGGCGCGCGGCGGCAACCCGCACGAACGCACCAGGCGAAACCGCATCGGGCATTTCGCAAAACAGGATGGCGGGGGCGGTCGGCACTCCGGCGCGGCCCCGCGACGCTGGGCGTCTGATCGGGGCCATCGAAGGCTCGTCGGCGTGCTGTCGCTAGCCTCATCGAGACGTGAACGTCTCTGACGTGACGCCTATTTGTAGATCACGTCCTTGCGCACCGGTGCCAGCCGTTTGAGCAGCCGGTTCTGTGTTGGTACTGGAATGTGCAGCGAGGTCATGGCGGCGGTCAGGTCCTCGACGATCGCGTTGAACTGCGTCTCGTGCAGGTTCATGCCACGATGGGCTTCGACCATGCTGGCACCCGTATAAACGCAGGGCCCGTCGCTGACCTTGCAGATGTATTCGGCGAAGAGACGGCGGAAACGGTTGATGTCGACATGTTCGAACGTCGGGGCCACGCGCGGGTCATTGGCGTACTGGTCGATCGCGGCATCGGTCAATGCGGCCACACCCTGCCTGCCACCCAGCTGGTCGTAGAGCGTCGCCCCGGGACGAACGGCGGGCGCGCATGCCGCCAATGCGGCAAGCAAAAGGAAAACAGCAGCGATCCTGGCCATTTCAGAAACTCCCCTGCAGGGAAAGGTAGACGCCCCGTTGCCGTTCCAGCCCGGCCACCGAACCGAGATTGACGCAGGCAGCAACCAACGCCAGACGCTTGCTGGGAAACCATGCAAGGAAGGCATCGGCGGCATTGTCCTCGCGCGCGAAATTCAGGTGATCGGGTTTCTGTCGATACTCCAACCCGGCAGCCCAGCGGGGATTGAACAAGATCGCGAGCGAGCCTTCGGCCAGCCAGCGACGGTTGCCACGGTCGCCGCCAAAACCGAGCAGGCCGAACTGATTGGCATTGCTGGAACGCAAGGTGACGTTCCACAGCAGGTCATATCCGTCGAGCGCCGCCAGCTCCAGGTGCGTGGCCGAGACATAGACGTCCGTACCCGATGCGTGTCTGGCGCCGACGAGTCGGGGAATGGTGAAATCCAGATCGTGCTTGCGCTGGACACCGATGCTGATCTGCGGCAGATCGCCATAGACGAGATCGCCGGCCAGGCGCAACTTCGCGCCGAGAACGTTCTGCCTCAGCGCCGCGCCGGGCATGCCGATCGCCTTGCCCAGCGTGCCGAGATCGAAGCGCTGGCGAGCCAGCGAGAATTCCAGCCGATTGTGGATGGCGAACGCAAAACCGTAACTGTCCAGTCGGTAGTCCGGAAGCTGAAGCTGCGTTCGAAAGACCGTGCCGCCGAGTTCGTCACGCGTGCCATATCCGGCCAGCACCGCCCACGGCACCAGCCCGCCGCCGGCCGAACCCTCGACCTGGGTGACGCCACCGGTGGCGATCAGACGGCCATCACCCGCGTGCGCAATCTGCGCGAATGCCAGCAACAGCAGCACGCCGCCCAGCCATAGCCCGAACGAATGTCCCTGCGAATCTGCTTTCTGCGCGACAGCCATGTCTGCTTTCATGCCTCGCTGAGCTGATTGCCCATGCCACAGGCATCAAACGTATTCAACTGTGATTGAAGCAGCCAGGCCGTCGCCTGCTTCACCGGCAGCGGACGACTGATCAGAAATCCCTGAGCGATGTCGCAGTGGAAGCCGCGCAGCATTTCCAGCGTACGCGCGTCTTCGACACCCTCGGCCACTACCTTGAGTCCCATGTTGTGTGCCAGCTCGATCGTCGATCGCACGATCACCGCGTCGTCGCTGTCGTCGGCCATGGTCAGCACGAACGACTTGTCGATCTTCAGCTCGTTCACCGGCAGGCGCTTGAGGTGGGACAGCGACGAGTAGCCGGTACCGAAATCATCGATCGCCAACTGAACCCCGCAGTCACGCAGACGGTTGAGCACTTCCAGCGCATAGACGGCGTCGCGCATCACTGCCGTCTCGGTCACTTCAAGAATCAGGCGTGCCGGGTCGACATCGTATTTCGCCAGATAGGACGAGAGCACTTCGGGAAGTTCGCCGCAGCTCAGGTCCATCGCCGACAGGTTGAGCGCGATGCCGATCTCCAGATCCTGATCCGACCATTCCGCGCATTGCCGGATGACTTCGTGCATCACCCAGTCGGTGAGCATGCGGATGATTCCGGAATGTTCGGCGAGCGGCACGAAATCATTCGGCGGAATCAGCCCGTGCTGCGGATGGTTCCACCGCACCAGCGCCTCCACGTGGCCCACCTTGCGGCTGTTGAGGTTGAGCTTGGGCTGGTAGTACAGCTCCATCTCGCCGTTTGGAATCGCTCGGCGCAGATCGTTGACCAGCGACAGCCGATACAGATGCATCGCGTCGCGCCCGGTCTGGTAAACCTGCATCCGTACATGCGCCTGCTTGGCGTCGTACATGGCGATATCGGCGCGACGCAACAGGTCTTCCGCAGTCGCACCGTGCTCGGGATAGATGGCCATCCCCAGGCTGGTATCGAGGAACAGCTCCATCGCATCGACACGGATCGGCAAGGTCGCGGTCTGGCACAACGCTTCCGCTGCATGCTCGAGCTCTTCGCCGGAACGGCCCTCGAGCAGCACCACGAATTCGTCGCCGCCGAAGCGTGCCAGCATGTCCCGGTCGTCGAGGCTGCTGCGGAGGCGCTGGCCCATCTCGATCAGCACGCGATCGCCGATCGCGTGCCCCATGGTGTCGTTGATTTCCTTGAAACGATCGATGTCCAGCATCAGCACAGCCAGGGTCTGGCCATGGGCTTTCGCCGCCTCGATCGCCCGGTCCAGTCGCTCCTGCAGGCTGGCGCGGTTCGGCAGCGAGGTCAGGCTGTCGTGATGGGCCTGATGCGCGATCTGCTGCTCGCGCTGCGCGATGCCACGCTGCATGCGGTTGAAGCTGTCCGCAAGGGCGCCGAGTTCATCCTCGCGATCGACCCCGACATCCAGGTCGTAGTTGCCCTGCTCGATCCGCCGTACCGCCACCGCAAGCCTCGACACCGGACGGGTGACATGACGGGATAGCCAGAGTCCGCCGAACACCGACGCGACCAGCGACAACAGCGCGATCAGGATGAGCTCCCGCTCGAGCGACTGATAGGTATGCAGCGCCAGTTCCCTGGAAAACTGCAGCACGGCGCCGACGCGGGCCTCATCCGCAGCTTGCAGCGGCTGCCACAAGGTGAAGTAGTCATCCTGACCGATTCGCGACAGACGCGGCGTCCCTTCTATCGGCGCCGTCGATGTCGATTGCAGCAGGGATGTCGCCTGCCCGACGTCCATCGCCGGCAGAGTCGAGCGGACCCAGATAGGTCCCTGGTCCCGGCGGGCGACGAAGGTCACCTCGAGCCGGCTCAGATCCTTGAGATTCCGGGCAAGTTTGTCGTCGAGGGCGAACCCCATGCCGAGCCAGGCAATCCGGGTCGGCGCCTTCACCGCGACGATCACCAGCTGGTAGGGCTTGCCGCCGATCATGCTCACGCTGGACCATTGCTGACTGCGTTCGGCCTGCCGCAGCAACTTCGGCCAGTCGCCAACCTCCAGCGGATGGCCGGCAGCATCCAGGCTCGCAACAACCTGCCCGTCCAGGCCGGAGAGCACCACCAAGTCGGCGGAGATCCGATGACCCTGGTTGTAGAGCACCGAATGGATGGTCGGCGTATCGCCGGTCGCCACCGCCTGTCTGAATCCGAAATCGCTGGTGATCAGCTGTACGGCATCAAGCAATTGCGCGCCACGCGCATCCATCAGGCTGGAAAAGACTCGCGCACCGGATTCAAGGCGTGTCTGCGCCTGCGTCACTGCGCTCTGCCGGGTCGCGAAATAGAACGCCAGGAACGTCGACAACTGCACCAGCGCGAACAAGCCGAGCAGCAGGACCGTCATGCGCGTGCGAAATCTAAGTTCCATGCGGATGCATCCGATGGCCGAGGCCCATCTCCAGTCCTGCAGGTGGCACGTTGCTCTGATCTGGCGGGCCCAGCTTCAGTTGAAAGCTGCGTTCCATCGGCGCCCCGGTCAGCACCAGATGCTCGTCCACCACCCGTGCTGCAGCGCCATCGATGCGCGGGTGCCACAGGTGCACCTCATAAACGCCAGCGGGAACATCATTCACGCGTGCAACACCGTCGCTGCCGGTCTTGGCGAAATACGGCGTATCCAGCACGATCACATAGCCGACCATCCAGTCATGAATATTGCAGCCGATCGTGACAATGCCCGGCTGGTTGAACAGCACGCTGGATGTGTGGTTGCCCGCATACAGACTCAGCTCGAAGCGCTTGGCTGGCGAGAACGAGTACACCTGATGGCGGACATTGTCGCTGTTGGGGAACGTTACCGCCGTGCCCACCTGGATCGGCAGCACAAAGGGCACAAAGCGCAGATCGTGCTGATCCATCACGGCCGGTGCTTTCCTGGCCACCGCCGAGTTACCGCCGATCCGGCTCAACGACACCACGGCATCGGCCACGGCTACGCTGTTCACGTCCCCGACGTGAACTCGCAGCTCACCGGCTTGCGCCAGCGGCAGCATGCAAACCAGCCACCCCCACACCAGCCGGCGCCCGATGCCACTCACGGCCATGTCCAACCCCCTGAAGTCCAACCAGCGTCGAAGCAAAGAGCAGGCCAAGAACGCTGCCTTGCCACAAAAGCGGTTTGTGGCAAGGCAGCGCGCAAAAAGCTCCATGCCGCGCGTCAGTTCATCCAGCCCGATCCAACATCAAAGGGGCAGAAATTGCATCAAAGTGACCGCACTCGACCGCTCATGTCGAATCCGAAGCACGAGCTGCTTCGCGTGACGCCGTTTCTCGCGAAGCACCCGCTTTGCTCCGTCAGGAGATACGACGGATTCCCCGCAACGGATGCGTGATCGAGGCGATCAAGCTGTACCCCCCTCCCGACATCAAATTGCTCGAGGACCAGCGGGCAGTGACGTCGCCCCTCCAGGGTTGGCTCAGCTTCTACCGTTGCGACGACGCCGCGACGGTGTAGTACCACCTCGTCCGTCCCGATTCGCCTTGCGCGAAACGACTGGCATCGGTGGAGGAGCGCATCGAAGGTGCCGGCGCCAAATAGACGATTTGTCACGAACACCGTGTCATCGCCGGCCGAGCGCTTCGATTGCCATGCTTCGTTTGCCAAGGCTGCAGTCCGGATATTCCAGCGTGTTGCGTCGATCAGGGAACAACGAACGCGTCGTTAGCTCTCCAAAGCTGCGGCTCCGTCATGCAGGTAACTCAGGCGGTCAGGAGTTTTTCGGCACAACGTCCGGAGTTTTTACCGGCATCTTCTGCTCACGGTTCTTCCCCGACTGCTGGTCGTGGTCGCGGGAATCGGCAACTTCCTGCTCGAACCTGGCATTGCGCCTTTCAGGCGGTGGCAGATCGCGGTCGCCTGTGCCTTGCTTGTTGTGCTGGCTCACTTCACTGCTCCGTCAAACCGGAATCTTTCAGCTCTTCGCTCTCGTCTTCGCCGCCTTCTTCGCCGCCGATGATCGTCCAACCGCACCCTTGGTTTTTGCCGCTTTGCTCGCCGCAGCCGATTTCGAGCTTGCCGTGCGTTTCGACGCGCTCTTTTTCGCCTGCCTTGAAAGCGCGGTCTTGGACGCAGCGCGGTGGCCTTCCTTGTTCAGCGCCTTGGTCGTTGCCTTGGAGCGTGTGGCGGACGGCTTCTTGTGAACATGCGAAGCGGCTTCGTCGGACGCGGCCTTCTTGCGCGTCGACTTGCTGGCGGTTTTCTTGACCGGTACCTTCACACCCGCGCGGCGCGCCTTGGAAAGACCGATGGCGATGGCCTGTTTTGCCGACTTCGCACCGTGCTTTCCCTTGCGCACATGTTCGATTTCTTCATGCACGTATTCGCCGGCCTGGGTGCTGGCGGACTTGCCTTCCTTGTTGTCCTTCGCGGATGCTTTGCGTGCCTTCTGCTCGGGCATGACGACATCCTCTGCGGGTGATTGCGCGACGTATCTCACGTTGTGTGTCGACAGGCCGTCAAACAAACATCGGCTGGCACGACATAGCGCCAGCGCTGTCGTTTCGAATATCCCGATACAGCAGCGAACGGTTTTGTCTTCCGCGATGCAACCGCCGAACGATCACGTGCATCTCTGTCAGCAGGTCGGATGTTCGCGACCGGTGCTGCGCCGTCGGCGCGGTGATCTTTCAATCCCTGCCCATCACTCCTTTGCCCGGCTGCCCTTGCGGACCATCACGCGAGCGTGAACTTCTTATGGAGAACTGCCATGCGATTCATCCTAGTTCTTTGTCTTGCTCTTCTCGCACAGGTTTCGCTCGCAGCGGAACCTGTTCACTATCTGTCGGTCGTCAACGATTCTCCGTCCGAGATCCAGGCCATCGAGCTGTCTGCGCCCAACGCGTCCAGTATGGGTACCACCACCGAAAGGCATCCTTCGCTGCGCGGCGGAGAGACCATGACCTGGGGAATTCACGACGCCGGGCAATGCATGCGTGATCTGCTGGTGACCTTCGCCGATGACCAGCGTGTGATCGTGCGCGATCTCGATATCTGCCGTGATCGGGTGTTGCATACCCATCAGCTTTATGTGGCGTTGTTGCGCGACAGAAAAGCCGGATTCGACGCGCGTGACATGGCCTCGGCCGGACCTGCCAGCACAAGAGACACCCATTGAAGGCAACCGAAACGCAACCAGGCGATGCCGTCATCGCGCCGCTCAGGCACGCTGTCGTGGCGTGAATCCATCCGCATTCCACGCCTCGCTGCCGACACCGTGGTGGACGAAGAACAGGCCCGACGGATCGTACTTGCGCTTCACCGCGGCGAGCCTTGGGTAGTTCGATCCCCAGAACGATGTCTGCCACGCCGGCTCGAAATAGTTGCTTTCCGATACGTACGAGCCGGCGTTCGGCGCGACCTTCAGCAAATGCTCCATCGCCTTGCCGACGCTCGCCGCCTCGCGCCTTGCCTTCGGAAGATCCGCACCCGGCCCGGGCATGCCGACAAACGCCGGCGCGCCATCCGCACCGCACATGGCAAGGGCGAAAGCGCTCAGCACGTCGGGGTGGGTGGCCGTGTCGCGTGCCGCAGCCAGCTCCTCCTCCGGCGCACCCGCCAGGCCCTTGTTGAAATGCAGCGCGAATTCCCACACGCGCGTGGCGGCGAACATGGCATCGACCAGCCGTGGCAGTGCCTGGGTCTCGAGCAGCGACGCCGGCATCCACGCGGATCCATAGCCATGCAGAAACCAGCCGACCTGACCGTGATCGCCCGCCCAGACGAGGTGATCGCGCGGCGCGCCGGAACGGTCGTCCTCGACGATCGCGAATGGTGCGTATTTGCGATAGAAATCGGCGTCCCAGAAATGCGCGGCGGGCAGGTCGAGAATCTTGAGCTCGCGGACGATGCTGTAGTCGCTGCTCGAGCGCACCCAGTCGAGAAACGGCGCCCAGATGGCCTGCGCCTGCGCCTGATCCATTCCCTGGAACACCATCGACACACGCAGCACGTTGTCGGACTGAAATACCATCTGCTCGCCCCAGTGGCGATTGAACAGACTGGTTTTATAGAAAGCCATCGCCTTGGCGATCAGTTCGCGGTACGCCTCGTCCGACAACGCCTTGATCGCACCGAACGTCGCGCCGAACTTTTCAGGCAGCTCGCGCGTGCGCAGGGTCAACCGCGTGACCACGCCGAGGCTGCCGCCGCCACCGCCCTTGATGCCCCAGAACAGATCGGGATTCGTGTGCGCATTGGCGATGCGCACGACGCCGTCGGCGGTGACGATCTCCGCTTCCAGCAGGCCGGCTGCCGCGGTGCCATAGTTCTTCGAGAAGCTGCCGAAACCACCGCTCTGCACCAGGCCGGCCACGCCAACCGTGGTACATCCGCCGCCCTGCACGTAGCGCCCGCCGCGGGTGGTCACCGCGTCGTAGGCATCGATCCACATCGCGCCGGCGCCGATCGTCACTGCGGGCTGCGGCGCCTGCCTGCCCTCGCAGCCCTGTGCGACGAAGGCGTTGTGCAAGCTCACCCGGTTCATCCGGCGGGTCCATACCAGCAACGAGTCCGGCGCATTCGAAGTGCCCTGGTAACTGTGTCCACCGCCCTTCACGACCAGCCGGAGATTGTGCTCGCGTGCAAAGTCGACCGCCGCAACCACATCGGCGGTGTCGCTGGCGGCGACGGCGTAGGCGCCGGGTTGCGAACGCCATGCGTCGACCCAGCCGCTGGTCTGTGTCAAGGCGGCCTGGTCACCGATGAAGTAGGGATTCTTCAGATGCTTCATGGCCTCGTTGCAGGACGCGCCGGGTGCTCCAGGACCACAACCCGCGAACGGTGACTCCAGTTTGATCAGGCGGCCCCCGACCCGGCGCTTCAAGCCATCCCAGTCGGCGAGGCTGGGCCAGCCCGAGTCGCCCGGGCGCACGCGCGCGCGCCGATGCACCACCTTTGACGCGGCAGCCAGAACCGGGGCCAGGAAACGCGGCAGCAGCACCGGCAGCAGCGGTATCGCGAAGGCAGCCTTCAGCAGGTCTCTTCTTTTCATGGGACGTCCCTCATCGAGCCGGGCCAGCTCGTCAGCGGCCACTTTGAGCGGCAATGGTCGAAGAAACCATGGCAAAGGGATGGATCGAGCGCGACGAGTGACCAACGGTTGGCCGCAGTGACGAATCCGCACCGACGGTTCGCAACCAAGTCCTTCAGCATCAAGGAGCACGCATCGGACGACATGTGCGACTGCCGGCTGGAGAATCGCTGTGCCACTGCTCGTTCATGTCTCCGGCAGCACAAACGACCTGACCGTCTTGAACGTCACAGGCACTATAAAGAGTCTTCATGAATTTCCCGGAAGGGCATCAGTCAGTGCATGGGCTGCTTGTCCGCCGACATGGCCGGCCGGCCAAGGCGCTTTTTCGGTCCAGTCCCGACGCCCTGCAGCATCGACATGCCGTTCCTGCAACGGCATCCTGAGCCTCCTTTTGACTCGCAGCAATCGGGTACTGGCAAAAATCATGGTGCGCATGCAAACCGTTTGGCGTTCGGCGGCATCCCAGCTCATGGAGGTGGTCGGGCAGCGGGAAACGCGCGGCGGCGACGCCGAAGGTCATGTATCGCGCCAGCAAGGGCATCACGTATAAATGTGCTGTTCGCAGCCACACCGTATTTACCAGGAGTATTTCATGCGAAAACTCGCCTGCGCCCTTTTTCTGTCGATCCTGCCGCTCGCCGTCAGCGCGATGCCGTGCAAGTTCACCGCGGCACGCCATGCCGATATCGACGCTGTCGGACTGAAGAGCCTGCTGCTGACCCTGGGTTCGTCCGACCTGGACATCCAGAGTGTGGCGGGTCTGACCAAGGTCGAGGTACGCGGCACCGCCTGCGCTTCCGAAGCGTCCTGGCTGAAGGACCTGCAGCTGGCCAGCAACCGCAGCGGCGACAGCGCAAACGTGGATGCAAAGAACAACCATGACGACATCATCATCAGCCTGTTCGGTTCGAGCTACGCCTATTTGAAGTTGCAGGTCCGCGTACCGGCATCGCTCGACATCCATGTCGACAGCGGCTCCGGCGACGTCAACGCCAGCGACCTCGCTTCGCTGGATTTCGATTCCGGTTCGGGTGACCTGGTCGCCAGCAACATCGCCGGCGCGCTGTCGCTCAAGCTCGGCTCGGCGGATGCGAAAGTTCATCAGGCCGGCAGCGTGCATCTGCGCGAGTCCGGCTCCGGCGATGTGCAGGTCGACGGTGTGCGCGGCGACGTCAAGGCGGACGAGTCCGGTTCGGGCGATCTGGGCTTCAGGAATGTCACCGGCAGCGTCAACGTCGGCAATACCGGCTCCGGCGACGTCACCCTGGAGCATATCGGCCGCGACGTCGAGGTTGGCAGCACCGGTTCCGGCGACGTCAACGCCGACGGCGTGGGCGGCAACTTCACGGTCCACGAAAGCAACAGCGGTGACGTGGTCTACAAGAATGTCAGCGGCAAGGTGAGCGTTCC
>JBDTZX010000129.1:0-4284 GCA_040004895.1 Rhodanobacter sp.
CGAACAGACATCCGATCCCGACCTTCCCTTCACCATCACCAAGGTGGCGAGCTTCGATCTGCCCTGGCGCATCGCGTTCCTGCCCGATGGCCGCATGCTGGTGACCGAGAAGGTCGGCCGTGTCGATCTGGTCACGACGCAGGGCGCCAAGACCGAAATCGGCGGCGTTCCGCCCAGCTATGTCGAAGGTCAGAACGGCATGCTGGGCGTCTTCCTCTCGCCCCACTACGCCACCGACCACAACGTGTATCTCACCTATGTCGCACCGGGTGACTATGGCGGCAGCCTGACGCTGGGACGCGGTCGGCTCGTGCTGGATGGCAAGCAGCCCCGGCTTGACGGCTTCGAGGTGCTGTGGCGCCAGATGCCCGCCGGCAAGGGCGGTCAGGCCGGCGCCCAGATCGCCTTCTCACCGGACGGCAAGCACCTCTTCCTCACGGTGGGCGACCGCCAGCGCTTCACTCCCGCGCAGGATCCCAACCAACCCGCAGGAAAAATCCTGCGGCTGACGCTGGAGGGCAAACCCGCGCCGGGCAATCCGTGGGCAGGCAAGGTCGGTGCGCGCAGCATTGCGCTGATCGATCCGGCGGCCGATACCGATAAAGCCAAGACGGCGCCGGTGATCAGCACCTATACGTTCCCCGGGCCCAACCTCACACCGGCAGAAACCTGGAGCACCGGTCATCGCACACCTTATGGGCTTGCCTTCGCGCCCGACGGTCGACTGTGGGAACTCGAACATGGCCCACGCGGCGGCGACGAACTCAACCTGATCCAGCGTGGCAAGAACTACGGCTGGCCGCTGGTCTCCTATGGCACCAACTACAACGGTGTGCCCATCCCCCACCCGGATACGCGGCCCGATCTCGCCAAGCCCGTGATCTATTGGGTACCGGTGGTCTCACCGGGCAATCTCATGTTCTACAAGGGCGGCATGTTTCCGCAATGGAATGGCAGCGCCTTGATCAGTGGTCTCTCCACCAAGGCCATTGTTCGCATCACGTTCGACAGCAAGGGCGGCGCCACAGCGGCCAATCGCTGGAACGTCGGCAAACGCGTCCGCGATATCGAACAAGCGCCGGACGGCTCGCTCTGGATGCTGGAAGACGCCGAACCCGGCGGCCTGTTCCGCCTCACGCCGAAATGATGCGGCGAATCAGTGCCTGCCTCGGGCACACAGCTAGCAAGCAGCCACTACTCGGGCGAATAACGGGCTCTGAACCGGTTATTCGCAGACTTGATTCCCTCTGGATCAATCCAGATCAGGGGTGATCCAACCTGACCTCTTTTCGGATGTGTTCTGGTTCTCCAAGAACAACTCTACTTCGTAAAAATTATGGGATTGGCAGGCGGGCACAGGTCAGTTGACGTGGCATTGGGCCGGGTCACACGGACGCAATCGGCCCCCAGACCTTGCCAGGCGACATCGCTGAAATTGGCGATCAGGATTCGGCCGTCTGCATAGCTTGCCTGTTGAACCAGACGATCGGGCGTCAGCCAACTGAAGCCGGTCATTGCGACCGGTGTCTTGACGCCATGAGCAACGCGGAAATCATCCTGCGCGGCTTTGAGCCAGGAGCCGACCCGTGCCAGTTCGCGCTGGTCCAGCGGCCACATGGTCGGCGTCCCATAGAGCAAGGATCGGGCAAACCGACTTCGTTCAGTGCCTGCGACCTTCATCAGACCGAACTCCCAGCGATCGGACGCGACCACACTGTCGTGGAAGGCGGCTTCGAATAGCGGCAGGCGGTCGGCAGCGCCGAACAAGGCGCGGGCTTCGTCAGGCGTCGGCTTGAATGGCGCAAAGAAAATGCCCGGCCGGTCCTGCGGCCACCAACCGCCGAAACGTTTCTGGTTGCTCTGGATGGACCATACCGCGCCGACGTGCGCCTGCGCGGTGCCGTGCGAATAATGGTTGACGCCGCTGCTCCAGGCGGTGACGTTCTCCCCGCCGATCACCAGTTTGTAAGTGTCGATCGCCAGCGCCATGCGCGACAGACGGTTGGCGCGGTCGGCCGCCGCCGTCATGGGGTGATCGGAACTATGGTCGTCAAAAAAATCCCCGAAGGCATCGACATCAATAAACAGCTGGTTTGCACCATCTTCAAGATGGCCAGCGTAGCGTTGTCCCGGGAGCGACCGCCCGGGATAGCGGGCAATGGCTGCACTCGACATGTAGCAGCCGCGATTCGCAAACCCCGTCATGGGTTTGCCGTCGGCCTTGATGACACAGCCCGATGGATAGAGATCTTCCGGCCACACAGCGACCGGTGTATCCGCCGTGGCCTGCGGTTGGCCATTGTCGAAGGCTTCGTAAGGACCAGCCAGATATCCCATCGCGACCGCCTTCGCCAGATAGTCAGGCTTCACGAGATGGGCGTTGGTGCGGGGATTCTGGTCATAGCTCAGTACGATTCGATCGATGCCCAGCGCTTTGAGCTTGTCGAGAAAATCGAGGTCGCGGCCGTCGCCCCAGACATAGGCCTGCGCTGCACCAAACAAACGCGGCAGGCCAGGTACGGCCTTGGCCGCGAAGTCTTTGAACTGGCCGCGCGCTTTCAGGACCTGGCGATAAAACAGCGCGGGGGCCAAAGGTTCCGGCGGCCGGATGGCGAACAACAGATCAAGCGTCTCCGCGCCGTCGCCGAACGTGTGTGTCAGCCGTGCCTGCACGCCGTCGTGGTCGCTCAGGCACAGGCCCGACAAGAGCCCATCGCCCAGTGCATAAGTGACCGCATGTGTCTGCGTGAGATAGCTCCAGGCTGGAAAGGACAACAGAGTGGTGCCGCCCAGGCATTCTTCGTTGGCATAGGCTGCGCGCCAGAACAGATCATTCGACCGGTAGGCCATGCCCTCGCCATCGGGAATGAGCCAGGTCCCGGTCGTTGCCGGGGGCATTTGCCAACTGAACGTTGACCCGGCGATACCCGTAACTTTCAGGCGCAGAGCGTCCCCTTCGACCGACACTTCAAACGCATGGTCGTCGGCATCGGCCCAGCGCCAGCCAGCCCCCGTCGGTGTCGCTATGGAATTTTCCGGGGTATGTAGCGGCGGCATCACCAGCAGCAAGGAACCAGCTCCAGTTCGCGCTTCGATTTTCAGAGTTGCGGGATCGACGCGGTAGATAACGTCGCCGGCGCGCAAGATGACTGGCCCGGTGGCCGAAGCCGCTGAGGCCAGGCCCGCGAAACAGAAAATCAGCGCTGCGCCTGCAGCGGCTCGCATGTGTTTCCAGCCTGTTTGACCGCTCATTCGAAGTCCATCTTTCAGCTGAAGCATTATATTCGTGCCGAAGGATTTGTCCTGTCTCTCGGTACGTTGTGTGGACTTTGACGGACAAGAAAAGGGTCGGGTTGGATCGATCCACTCCACGCTGACCCAGTTGGTCAGACACCCATACGAGTGCATCCCGCGCCAAAGCGAGTCAGACTCAGAACATGCAAAAGAGCCTGGCCCTGATCACAATCCTGGTGTTGGCCGCGGCAGTGATGCCAGGCTGTACAGCGCCCACCACCGGCAGGGTCAGCCGGGCAAACGTCACCACGACGACCACGCAACCGTTGAGCATCCTGGTGTTTACCCGCACAGCGGGCTATCGCCATGAGTCGATCCCCGTCGGCGTGCAGACGCTGCGCGAGCTTGCGCAGGCCGAAGGGATCGGCGTGACCGTCAGCGAGGACCCGGCTCTGTTCAACGACGCCAGTCTGGCCCGCTTCGATGCGGTGGTGTTTCTCAGCACCACGGGCGACGTTCTTGATGGAACCCAGCAGGCGGCCTTCGAGCGCTACGTCGGCAAGGGCGGCGGTTACATGGGTGTGCACGCCGCTGCGGATACCGAATACGACTGGCCCTGGTATGGCCGCCTCGTCGGCGCCTGGTTCGACAGCCATCCAAAGGGACTGCAAACCACCGTGGTGCGGTTTGAAGGCGACGAAGCCGCGCTGGCGCGGAACTGGCAACTCACCGACGAGCTGTACAACTACCGACGCAATCCGCGCGGCGACGTCAAGGTGATAGCGACGGTGGACGAGAGCCGCTACCAGGGCGGCAGGATGGGTGCCGACCACCCGATCGCCTGGTGTGGAAACCGCCTGGGTGGACGCTCCTGGTACACCGGCCTTGGGCACGGCGGCGCGCTATACGCCGACCCCGTCTACCGCGCGCACCTGTTGCGTGGTTTGCGCTACGTGACCGGCCGGGCGGACGTCTGCTGAGCCTCGAATACCCGGCTGAGCAAACTCGTTGATCAGCTGCGACATCCCAGCCCGCAGCGACTCGATCAAC
>JBDTZX010000423.1:0-14538 GCA_040004895.1 Rhodanobacter sp.
GCGGCAGGTTCTTGCCGGCGCGGATGTAGAACGGCACGCCGGCCCAGCGCCAGGTATCGATGTGCAGGCACAGCGCGACGAAGGTCTCCACATTGGATTCCGCCGCCACGCCGTCGACCTTGCGGTAGCCGTCGAACTGCCCGCGCACCACTTCCTTCGGGTCGAGCGGGCGCATCGCGCGGAACAGCCGCAGCTTTTCCGCATTCAGCGACACCGGGTCGTTGCCGATCGGCGCGTCCATCGCCAGCAGCGAGGTCACCTGCAGCAGGTGATTCTGCAGCACGTCGCGAATCGCGCCGACGCCTTCGTAGAAACTGCCACGGCCTTCCACACCGAACTGCTCGGCCATGGTGATCTGCACGCTGTCCACATAGCGGTTGTTCCACACCGGCTCGAGCACGGTGTTGGCGAAGCGGAAATACAGCAGGTTCTGCACCGGCTCCTTGCCCAGGTAGTGGTCGATGCGGAAGATCGCCGACTCCGGAAACACCTCGTGCAATGTGCGGTTGAGCGCCTGTGCCGAGGCCAGGTCACGGCCGAACGGCTTCTCCACCACCACCCGCGCATTTTCGGCGCAGCCGGCCTGCTGCAGGTTCTTCACCACCACGCCGAACAGGCTCGGCGGTATCGCCAGGTAATGCAGCGGTGCCTTGGCGTCGCCCAGCAGCTTCTTCAATTGCGTGAACGTGGCGGCATCGTTGTAATCGCCATCGACATACTGCAGGCATGCCGAGAACTTCGCGAACGCGGCCTCGTCGACCTCGCCGCCCTGATGCTTCGCCGCCTGCGCCAGGCTGTCGTGCGCACGCTGGCGCAACTGCTCCACGCTCCAGCCCGAGTGCGCCACGCCGATGATCGGCAGGTCCAGCCCGTCACGCAGCATCATCGCCTGCAGCGCGGGAAAGATCTGCTTGTAGGCCAGGTCGCCAGTGGCACCGAAAAACACCAGGGCATCGGAACGGGGTGTTGGCATGGGTATCGCTCTCTCCATGGGGCTGCGGGCACGGTCAACAGACGCTATAAACAGCTGTGACTGCAAGGTGGTACGGGGGTTCCATCGATCTGGACTGACGCGAAATCGATTTGCAAGCTTGCACGGGACCAGGTTAAGCCGGTGCATAAACAAGGCGCGGGCAGACATCTTCTGCCGCCCGTGCCACGGCGCACTTCCATGCGACGTCGTCGGTTCTCGATTGGTTTCCGTATACGGCGCCGACGGGCACAGCTGGCAAGATAATTCGCAAGAACCTGCGCATTGACAAGGGCTCAATCGCAGTTTCATGCTGCCCGCGCGGGCTCGGCGCAACGTCGGGCACAGGGGAAACATCATGCGCATCTGGCAAGGGATCTGCCTGTCGGCAGTCGCGTCGGTTTCGATGGCAACGCTGTGTCACGCGCAATCGACGGTAACCCCCGAAGACGAATACAAGAAACTGATCCGCGTCAGCGAGGACATCCAGCCGTTGGGAGCCAATCCCTTCGGCGAGCAGGTCAGCCTCTACAACGGCAGTCTGTCGTTCGAGCAGACCGATATTAGCTTGGCCGGCAACGGGCCCGTTCTGCAGCTATCACGCTCGTTTCGCACCATCGAGACGCATCCGGACAATCCAGTAGGTGGACTTGATGGCGACAGTATCGACGGGGCTTTTTCCGACTGGAATCTTGAGGTCCCGCGAATCAGCACGAACATCGGGTATCACGCCATCAATCCTGGCTGGGAGGTGATGGGGTCGACCCCCTATGCACGCTGCAGTCATTTCAGTGCGCCGCCCACCATCATCGGTTGGCAAGGGAATGCCGACTGGGAGCCGCATTCGTGGTGGGCGGGCGATCAGCTGATCATTCCAGGAGAAGGCAGCCAGGATCTGCTCGTTCGCGCGTCATCCAATCCATTGGCTCCAACGGGCGGTGCCGCCAATTACCCGATCGTCACCACCAAGAACTGGATGATCTCCTGCGGTGTGCTGACGGACGATGAAACCAATGGCGGTGAAGGCTTCATGGTACTGGCGCCGGACGGTACCAAGTACACCTTGAACCATCTGGTTTACCGCTGGGAATCCACCATCGATCGGCCCACCGGGTCTGGTCCGGAGAGTGTGGGGCGCGTGCACAGTCTGTCAGTGGGACCCATGGTGGCACCGACCGACTATCTGCAACGCCAGCGAGCCGACATGCTGGTGACCAAGATCCAGGATCGCTTCGGCAACACGCTGACCTATCACTACGATCCCAGCAATCCTTCCAGTCTCACCAGCATTGTCGGCAGCGACGGGCGTCAATTGATGCTGGCCCATGACGACGGCACTCAACGGATCACCAAGGCAACGCTGACCGATGCAGCCAGTGGGACCGCACGCGTGTGGCAATACATCTATGATCCCACCGCCAACAGTTTTCACCTGTTGAAGAATGTGATTCTGCCTGACACCAAGCAGTGGTCGTACAACCTGGGTCTGTTGTTTGCCAACATGACGCCAGACGCACCTGGTTCTGAGTGCGACGACACCGCCCAGTTCATCCCCAAGAGTTGGACAGGCAGCATCACCCATCCCTCGGGACTCACCGGCAGTTTCACCATCGCGCCGCTGGTGCGTGGGCGATCGTATGTGCCCAGGGAGTGCCAGACCATGAGCGCGGGCAACAGCTATGCCGCCTTGCCACGGGTCTATTATTTGCCGGCGATTGTCAGCAAGACCTTCAGCGGCGCAGGTGTCAGCCAGGCGTGGTCCTACAGCTACTCGTTGCCGAATCAGAGCTGGTCGAGCGACCCGTGTGCTGCCACCCAATCCTGCGTCAGTACCGTCACGACGGACGTGCTCGATCCGGACGGGCACGATGTGACCTACACCTTCAGCAACCGTTTCGACTATACGGAAAGCCAGTTGCTGAGGACGGATTATCACAGCGGTAACGTCGGGAGCGGCGTGCTGCGATCGGAAACCAGCGGTTACGCAATTTTGCCGATCGTCGGGGTCGGCGCGTGGCCGTGGCCATGGCCCAGTCAATACGGTTACAACCTGCAGTCGCGTATCAACACCGCACAGACGCAGGAAGTGTCGCCGCAAATCCAGCGCACGACGACTCAGTCCGGCGACACCTACACTTGGCAGGGCGAAACATTCAACGCGTATGCCCAGCTCACGAAGACCAAGCGTCACAGTTCAATCGCCGGCCAGACGACAGGCGTCGAAGAAACGACCACATACCTCAACGATACCAGTCTCTGGGTCCTCGGCCTGCCGCTTCAGGTGACCAACGTCGCCACCGGCGACGTGGAATCATCCAACACCTATGCCACCAACGACGCGCTGCTGACGCGCTCGCTCTTCGGACAGCCGCTGATGAGCTATACCTTCTACGACGCCAGTGCCAGCGTGCAGAATCGTGGCCAGCTGGCCAGCTTCACCGATGGCAACGCCAAAACCACCACGCTGAGCAGCTACAAGCGCGGCATCCCGCAGCTGATCCAGTATCCGGACAACACCCGCGAAAGCCTGGCGGTCGACGACTTCGGCCAGATCGGCAGCCTGACCGACCAGGCCGGACATACGACGAGCTACGCCTACGATCCGGTGGGGCGGATCACGGACGTCACCTATCCTGCCGGGGACGAGGTGGTGTGGAAGACCACTCACTTTGCCTACAGCTTCGTCCATAGCAACGAACAGGGGGTCGACCCGGCCAGTACCGGGCACTGGCGCCGAACCACCACCACCGGCAGTTACCAGGACATCAGCTACTTCGATGCGATGCTGCGCCCGGTGCTGGACGACTCATCCATCGTCGGCATTGCCGGCTCGGATCTGACTTCCGCCAAACACTACGACTCCAAGGGACAGACGCTGTTTGCGTCGTACCCGCAGGCCGGTGCCCTGACCCTGTCGGCCCTCACCACCGGCGCCCATAGCCTTTATGACGCGCTCGGCCGACCCACCCAGAGTCAGCAGGACTCCGAACTGGGGCTGCTCACCACGCAGATCGCGTACCTGTCAGGTGCCGGCAAGCAGGTTACCGATCCGAAGGGCTACGTCACTGCCACGTACTACCAGGTGTTCGACCAGCCCAGCGACAGCAACGTGATCAAGGTCGTGGCGCCCACCGGCATCACCCAGACCATTACCCGCGACGTGTATGGCAGCCCGACGGCGATCACCCAGTCCGGCCTTTACGGCACCGAGAACGACAGCGTCACCAAGTCGCTGGTCTACGACATCTATCACCGGTTATGCCGCACCCGCGAACCGGAGAGCGGCGATACGGTGGTGGCCTACGACGGCGCCAACAACCTGCGCTACAGCGCCGCCGGCCTGGCGATCCCGGCGGGCGCCAGCGCCTGCGGGCGGGAAGTGGTGCCGGCCACGGCCATGACCACCGTCACCTACGATCCCATGAACCGGGTCCAGACCATCACGCCACCGACCGGCACGCAAAGCACCAGCTATGTCTACGACGCGCTGGGCAACGTGGCGTGGGCCACATCGGGTCTGGCCATCTGGGAATATCACTACAACTTTCGCAGCATGCTGACCAGCGAAACCCTGCACATGGTCGGCACGCCGGTGCGAACGCTGAGTTATGCCCACGACGCTTACGGCCATCTTCGCGCGGTGGGTTACCCCGATGGCGAGAGCGTCAGCTATGCGCCCAACGCGCGCGGTCGCGACACCCAGGTGGGCAGCTACCTGACCGGCATCGGCACCTTTCCCGATGGCCAGATCGCGCAGTTCACCTACGGCAACGGCACCAGCTATGTGGCGGACCAGAACACCCGGCAGCTGCCGGGCAACTTCAGTTACGGCCCGGGCAGCACCGTGCAGCTGAGCGAGGATCTCACCTACGACAAGAACGGCAACATCACCGCGGTCACCGATCTGGCAAGTGGCCCGCGCAGCAAGGCGCTTGGCTATGACGCCCTGAACCGGCTCACCACCGCCACGGCCGCCGGGCTGTGGGGCAGCCAGACGTACACCTACGACGCGATCAACAACCTGCGCAGTGTGCAGATCGGCAGTGCGCTCTCCACCTACCAGTACAGCCCGGGCAATCATCTGGCCAGCATCAGCGGCAGCGCCATCCCGGCGGTGACGTACCAGTACGACGCGCTCGGCAATACCACCCACAAGAACGCCACCACGCTGACGTTCGACCAGAAGAACCAGCTGACCCAGATCGTGGGCGGCGACAGCTATGCCTACGATGCCTCCGGCCGACGCGTGCTGAAAACCCCGGCCAGCGGCAGCCCGACGTATTACATGTACAGCCAGAGCGGCAAGCTGATGCAGCAGGTATCCGGCGCCACCACCACCCAGTTCATTTACCGGGGAGGTCAGCCGGTAGCGCGCAAGACGGTGACATCACCGAATGCGCCGATCGTCACTTACATCTATGCCGATCCGCAGGGCACGGCACTGGCGGAAGCCGATGGCACCGGCACGATCAACGCGCGCTTCGACTATGCGCCGTATGGCGTGGCGGTGACGGCCAGCGGGATGAGCGGGGCGCCGAACGGGCCGGGATATACGGGGCATGTGAATGATCCGGAGTCGGGGCTCGTTTATATGCAGGCGCGCTATTACGATCCCGCCGTGGGACGGTTCCTTAGTGCCGATCCGGTGACACCGTCGCCGGGCAATCTGTTTAACTTTAATCGGTATGACTACGCCAGCAACAACCCGATAGTCAACGTTGATCCCGATGGGCGCCAATCGTCGGATGATATTTGCATGGGGAACATGCAATGTGAAAGCAATGAAGGTGGCAGCTCGTCCTCTACTAGAGAAAATTCGTCTTCTACTAATAAAGGAACATATGCACCGATCACGGATTCTGAGCGCAATGATTTAGGAACTGGGAATCTGGCAGATTACTGGGAGGGGCGATATGATCAACAAGATCCATGGGCGGGTGATGGACTGGCCTTGTGGGATCCGACGAATCCTGCGGTGTCGACATTAAATAGCGTCTTGGCAAAAGTCAACATGTTCCGGTTAACCAACGGGCTATGGGAACGTGACGATTTTGAAAAGCCGCGCGATTCATACGGAATGGAAATACATGCCATTGGCGTTCAAATTGCGCAAGCGTATACCGCGACCGTCGATAATAATGGTGGCTACGTACCAACCCTTTCGCAGTCCGAAAACTTTCACTACCAGATATTTGAAAGTCACGGTCTTTCGTCAGCTACATATGGGGGCACTCCGTTCGGATACAGTCCGAGTGGAATTGGCCACTTATGGGGCAACGTACAAGCACAATATCTAAATTGGCGATTCCATTATTGTTCACCCGGATGCGTGCAATGAGATATATAATAATATTATTATCAGTATTTTTTTACGGCTGCAGCTCTTCTTCGGGTGCGGCAGAAAACCAGAAAATAGTAGATGATTCTTCTGTTGTTACAAATTTTCTAATTTCGCTGGATAATAGCGGAACGAAAATGATGGTTTCTGCAACGAACAACAAAGAGTCCATGATTTACACTTCTTTTTTGAGGCACCAAAAGGAACTGACATTCTTGAATGGTCACGTCAGTAGTAAGTATCCGATGCTCCGCGTTTTTAACTATAAGGGGCCGGAGGCGAGGTACACGCTAATAGCGCCAAATTACAATACAGACCGTGACTGGTATATGCTATGCCCCTACCATGTCAGTTCTTACACGGGAGTGGAATGCATTCTATCGGGTAAAATCGATGGATATGTATTCCAGAGCTATGTTTCCGATTTGACTAAATTTGGTCAAATTGTCTCGGCAATTAAAGTGCAGAGCCGAAATTATGTCAGATGAGGTTCGTTGACGAGCTCAGGGTCAGGTCTAGCATCGTTGCATTTGGCAGGGACGACTTCCGGGGCAGCGGAATTTAAATCACTGCCCGAGTGCGTCGCGCCATGCACACCCCGCCGCAAGCGCTTCCTCGCGCGAAGCGAAGGTCTCACTGGGTCCACTGCGGAGCATCAGGGTCAGGTCTTGTTTTGCCACATTGCCAGGCGTAGCCTGCCTTCATGTCCCGCCCTCTCCGCATTGAATTTGCCGGTGCGCTGTACCACGTCATGCGCAGAGCCTCCGCAGAGCCTCAGGGTCAGGTCTTGTTTTGCCACATTCCCAGGCGTAGCCTGCCTTCATGTCCCGTCCTCTCCGCATTGAATTTGCCGGTGCGCTGTACCACGTCATGGCGCGCGGTGATGCGCGTGCGGCGATCTTTCTGGATGACCCGGATCGGCAGGCGTTCTGCGCGGGCTTGTTACGGGTCTGCGAGCGCTTCCAATGGCGTTTGTGGGCGTACTGTCTGATGGACAATCACTACCACCTGTTGGTCGAGACTCTCGCGCCGACACTCTCGCGGGGTATGCGGGAAGTCAACGGCGTCTATACGCAGGCCTTCAATCGGCGCCACGGTCGGGTCGGCCATGTGCTGCAAGGTCGGTACAAGGCGGTGCTGGTGGATAAGGACAGCTACCTGCTGGAGCTATCGCGCTACA
Source organism: Rhodanobacter sp. (assembly GCA_040004895.1). GTDB lineage: Bacteria > Pseudomonadota > Gammaproteobacteria > Xanthomonadales > Rhodanobacteraceae > Rhodanobacter. Next base: position 7,489 of record JBDTZX010000423.1, read on the forward strand.
TCGTTCTCAATCCCGTACGGGCACGATTGTGCGCGACGGCGGCCGACTGGCAGTGGAGCAGCTATCGGGCAGTGATGGGAAAAGCGGTGGCGCCGGACCGGCTGGCGGTTAGCGAGGCGCTGGCGTTATTTGCCCCGGACCGGGGTGTGGCACGACGCGCGTTCGCCCGGTTCGTGGCAGCGGGCGTGGCGGTGTCGCTGCCTGAGAACAAGCAACAACTGTACTTGGGCGATGACGATTTCGCAGAACGTATGGCAGCCCGTGCAAAGACGTCTTCACCCGAAGTACCCCGCACGCAGAGAGCGCAGAGGTCGCTTGCCCACTACGAGCGAACGTCGGCAGATCGCGACAGCGCCATCCGCGCCGCCTATGCCAGCGGCGCGTATACATTGAAGGCCATCGGCGAGCACTTCGATCTGCACTACGCCACGGTAAGCCGAATCGCGCGAACGGCAATTTGAGGTTTTTCTTCACTTCGGCGTCCATTTCACCACGGTCGGGCGAATCGTCCGCCGGGCCGTTTAGAAATTTGAACACCGCTGTGTTTCATGCGGGGTCAAATCGCGCCAGTACCGGCAACAGTTCCTGCGGGCGGCACGGGTGCATTCACCACGAAAACGCGCGAAACTACTCCAGCTTCGAAGAAACCGGGCTCGTCCGACACCGAAACACCCGACGATTCGAAGCACTCGTCCACCTCATGGATCACGCCATGCTCGATGTACGACCGATTGCCAATCGCTTCGTGATATTCGACACCGAGTTCAACGAGCCCGTCATGCGGTTCGACAACCGCCCCGACGCTGACGCTTTCCTGGCGGAAATGACCATCGCGGAATGCCATGCACTGCTCGAGTCATGGGTGGCGCCAGAAAAGCCGGCGCAGGCCGCTTAGCGGTTGCAGTGGTTTCCAGCCGACGTATCAAACCGGCCAAGATATTCGACCGCTTGGCATGATCAGGATTGGGCACTGTCACTGGCAGCCCAGGCGAAACCACCTGAATACTCCAGTCCGTGATGGCCAACCCTACCCCTGCCTGACCTCATCCGCCCGCGGCAGCCGTTCGCCGAGAAGCTTGCGCCGCAAGAATCCCATCACCGGCTTTTCGAACGCGAGATGGATGCCGATGGCGATGGTGCTGGATACCGCCATGAGTACCGCGATGATCGCGATCGTCGCCGGCAGGCCGTGGTGGTTGCCGCGCAGCACGGTGCGCAACATGCCGTACACCACGTAAGGGTGGATGAGGTACAGGATGTACGACGCTTCGCCGAGCAGGAACAGGAGGCGGCTGTTGACGGTGACCCGGTAGATCCGCTCGAGCAGGATCGCCGACAGCACGATCAGGAACGCCGGGATGCCTGAGCTGATCTGCCGCGGCAGGCCGAAACCCTGCCTGGATTCGATGAAGAAGATCGCCACCAGCGCGACCGCCAGCAGCAGCAGCAGCAGGATTTTTCCGCTTGCCACGTCCTGCAGTGCCGCCCGGTGTTTCTCGACCCAGTACAACAGGTAGAAGATCACGATGCCGAACACGAACTCGAACACCAGCGGCCGCGCATAGAACTGGATCGACGGGTTCTGGGCACCGCTGGCGGTGATTGCCAGCAGGATGGCGGTGATTGCCGCGCAGCACAGGATCGGCGCAAACCGCTTCGAGAGCAGCAGCGACAGCGAGAAGATCACATAGAAATACATCTCGTAATTGAGCGACCAGCCCAGCACCAGCGTGGGAAACATGCCCGCGTAAGTGGTCTCGCGCGGAATGAAGAAGATCGAGCACAGCAGCTGGATCACATCCGGCTGGGTACTGCGCAGCAGATGGGGCGCGACCATCACCACGCTGAACAGGGCCAGCGTTGCCGCCCAGTAGAACGGCACGATGCGGATCAGCCGGCGCAGGAAGAAACGGTCGGCATTGCGGGAGCCAATGTAGGCAATGATGAAACCGCTGATCACGAAAAAGATGTCGACGCCGCGCGTACCGATGCTGGGATGCAGGTTGAGTCCCGCCTCGGACGTGATGTGCGCATAGACCACCGCAAGTGCGGCCACCGCACGCAGGGTGTTGAGGTTGACCAGCAGGGCTGGCGCCGTCTGGCGCGGCGGTTCTCTTTCCGCGACAGCGGCGTCAGGGCTCGCGGGATCCATCGGCAGGGTTTGCATTCCGTTGAACGTCCTGGGTGTCATGGTGTTTCGGTGGTGGCCGCAGCGGACATCACCCCGATCCGGAAGGGATTGCGTGGCGCGGAAACGGCCCGCCAGCCGATCGGTGAGCCGCCGCCCGCGTGGTCAGTGTGTTGCCCCCCGGCGGCGCGGATGGGCTGCATAGTGAGCGCATCCCGGCGGCCGTACAAGCCGGCCTGAAGGAACAGGCTGTCCGGCGGGGCGACGGTCTCACAGCCGCCGCGGCTGTTCCACCTCGACACTGTGTTCCGCGCCGTCGTCGAGCAGGGTGATCCGTCCGTCGGGCTGCATGACGCCATCCAGCCAGACCCGACTGTCGCCATCGGCATCGCTCTGGCGCAGGTTGATCCGGTACCACGTGGTGCGGTGGCGGTAGCTCATCGAGAAGCCGTCCCAGTCGGCCGGCAGTACCGGAGCAAAGCGCAGGTGGCCGGCTTCCAGGCGCAGGCCGAGCAGCGATTCGGTGATCAGCCGGTACATCCAGCCGGCGGAGCCGGTGTACCAGCTCCAGCCGCCGCGGCCGACATGCGGTTTCACCGCGTAGACGTCGGCGGTGACCACGTACGGCTCGACCTTGTAGACGTCCATCTGGGTGGCGTCGATGCCGTGGTTGACCGGATTGATCATGCGCAGCAGTTCCCACGCGCGGGCGCTGTCGCCGAGTTCGGCGAACGCCATCGTGGCCCAGATCGCCGCGTGCGTGTATTGGCCGCCGTTCTCGCGCACGCCCGGCACGTAGCCCTTGATGTAGCCGGGGTCGAGCGGCGATTTGTCGAACGGGGGATCAAGCAGCTGCACCAGCCCGGCGTCGCGCCGCACCAGATGCCGGTCGAGCGAATCCATCGCCTGCTGCCGGCGTTCCGGCGAGGCGATGCCGGAAAGCACCGACCAGCTCTGGGCGATCGAATCGATGCGGCATTCGTCGTTGCCGCTGGAGCCCAGCGGCGTGCCGTCGTCGAAATACGCGCGCCGGTACCACGCGCCGTCCCAGCCGTGCTGTTCCAGTGCCGCGCCCAGCTTGGCGACTTCGCTTTCGCAGCGCAGTGCAAAGGCTTCGTCGTGGTGCAGTCGCGCGACCTCGGCGAAACGTGTCATCACCTCGCAGGCGAAGAAGCCGAGCCAGATGCTTTCGCCACGGCCGGCTTCGCCGACCCGGTTCATGCCGTCGTTCCAGTCGCCGCTGCCGATCAGCGGCAGGCCGTGCACACCGCGCGCCAGGCCGTGCTCGATCGCGCGCACTCCGTGTCGATACAGCGATTCGCGCAGGCCGGAGCGTTGCGGCAGATCGTAGTAGGACTCCTCACCCGGGATCAGCGGCCGGCCTTCGATATACGCGACCTGCTCGTCCAGCACGCCGGTGTCGGCGGTGGCCAGCACGTAGCGGCTGATCGCCAGTGGCAGCCACAGATAATCGTCCGAACACTGCGTGCGCACGCCACGATCCAGCGGCGGGTGCCACCAGTGCTGCACGTCGCCCTGGGGGAACTGGTGCGCCGCGCACAGCAGCAACTGCCGGCGGGCGAGTTCCGGCGCGGCGTGCAGGGTGGCCATCGAATCCTGCAGCTGATCGCGGAATCCGAACGCGCCACCGGACTGGTAGTAGCCGCTGCGCGCCCAGATCCGGCAGGCGATGGTCTGGTACAGCAACCAGCCATTCGCCAGCACGTCGAGGGCGGGCTCCGGCGTGCGCACCTGCACCGCACCAAGGGTGCGATCCCAGTGCGCGCGCACGCTGGCCAGCGCATCCGCCGCCATCGCCACGCCACGGAAACGCTGCACCAGCGCGCCGGCATCGGCGTGATCTCGGCCGAGGCCGAGCCGGAACACCACCTCGCGCTGATCGCCATCGTCCAGCTCGAGCTTCACCTGCAACGTCGCGCACGGATCCAGTCCGGCGCCCAGCCGGCCGGACAGGTGCGTACGAGCCAGCTCCGCCGGCATCCGCATGCTGCCGTTGCGACCGAGAAATTCGCCACGGTCGCCGCCGATGCCGCGGCTGGCGTCGTCGACGTCGAAGAAGGCGATGCGATGGGGGAACTCGGTGTTGTATGCGTTGCGTGCGAACAGTGCGCCGCTGGCCGGATCGGATTCGGTGACCACGTGCATCGAGGTCTTTTCGCGCAGGTCGCCGAGCAGCCACTCGGCGTAGCCGGTGACGCTCAGCTGGCGCGGCCGGCCGGAGCCATTGCGCAGTTTCAGCACCGAGAACTTCACCGACGCGTCCAGCGCCACGTAGACCCACAGCTCGGAATGGATGCCGTCCTCGGCATGCTCGAACACGCTGTAGCCGAAACCGTGGCGGGTCACGTACTCGCCGCTTCCGCGTGCCGGCAACGGCGTGGGCGACCAGACCTGGCCAGTCTCTTCGTCGCGCAGGTACAGCGCTTCGCCGCTGCTGTCGCTGACCGGATCGTTGTGCCACGGCGTGAGCCGGAATTCGTGCGCGTTCTCGCCCCAGGTATAGGCGCTGCCGCTCTCCGACACCACGGTGCCGAAATGCGGATTGGCGATGACATTCGACCACGGCGCCGGGGTGATGTCGCCCGGCCCCAGCACGATCACGTATTCGCGGCCATCGGCGCTGAACCCGCCGTGCGGATTGCCCAGCTGCAGGTCGTCGCTGCGGCTGGCGACGAGTTCGGTGCCTGTCGGCGTTGCGGCAGGGGCAATGCGTTTCGCGCGGGTCGGTTCGAACCGCGGTGCATGCGTCTCCACCACGCGCCGGCCGATCTGGTCGGCCAGGCTGCCGCGACTGTCGGCCAGGATGATCCGCGCGCTGGCCTGTACCAGCATGCGGTCTTCGCTGGACAACTGTTGCGACGGGCGCACGAAGATGCCGCCGGGACGATCGATCAGGCTGGCCTCGCTGCCGGAGGCGATCAGACCCATGATCTGGTCCTGCAGCTCCTGCCGGTAACCGGCGCGGTCCTCGTTCCAGATCACCAGATCCACCGCCAGCCCTTTCAGGCGCCAGTACGCATGCGCCTGTACCAGCTGGCGCACCAGTTCGATCCGCGCGGGATCGGCGATCATCAGCAGCACGATCGGCAGGTCGCCGGAAATCGATTGTCCCCACAGCCCGGATTGACCGCGGCGATTGCCGGCCAGCACGACAGGCTCCGCACGCAGGTTGGCGTTGGGATAGATGATCGAGGTGGCCATCTGCTCGTACAGCTGCGCGTCGGCGAGGCTGGCGTTGAGCTGGCGCAGCAGCACCTGGCTGTGCGTCCAGGCCAGGTCGAACACGCGATCGGCCAGATGCCGGTCGCGGTATTTCTCGATCAGCTGCATGCACGCATCGCGGGTGTCGGCGATGCCGGTGACCATGTCCACCGTCGCCGACTGTTCCGGCTCCAGCGTGATGCGGCAGCGGATCGCCACGATCGGGTCGAGCACCGAGCCTTCGCTGTTGGACAGCCGCACATGCCCGGCATCCATCGCCAGCGGATGCGCGGCATCGCGACCGCGACCGATGAAGCGGGCACGATCGGTTTCGTAGGAGATCTCGTCAATGTCGGCGTTGTGCACCGCCAGCAGATGGCACATCCACGGCACCGCTTCGTCATGCGCGCGCGGGCGCCGCGTGCACACGATCGCCTGCAGCGCGGGCACCAGTTCGGTCTGCACGAACAGCTTGCTGAAAGCCGGATGCAGGGCATCGGCGATGGCCGGCGCCAGCACCACTTCGGCATAGGTGGTGAGTTCGATCGTGCGCCGGTTGCGGCTGCGGTTGGTGATCCGCGTGCGGCGCAGTTCGATGTCGTCCTCGGGCGACACCACGATCTCGGTATGCGCGTCGATGTCGCGTTCGCGCACGCGGAACTCCGCCCGCGCGTCGGAGAAGATCGCCTCGAATACTTCGGTCTTCTTCAGCGTCGGCTGGTGCGCAGTGGCCCAGTACGCGCCGCTGGCAACGTCGCGCAGGTAGCAGAACATGCCCCAGTGGTCGCGCGTGATGTCTTCGTGCCAGCGGGTCAGTGCCAGCTCGCTGCGCCGGCTGTAGCCGCCGCCGGCGCTGCTGACCATGACGTGATAGCGGCCGTTCGACAGCAGCTGCACGGCCGGGCGCAGCCGGTCCGGATCGGTGAACACGCGCAGCCGGGTTTCCGCCGCACGCGGGTTGCTGTCCATGTCGGGAAAGCCCGAGGCGTGCAGGTATTCGGCCGCGGTTTTCGGAATGCGTTCCTGCAGCAGCAGACTGGTGGCCTGGAACTGCGGATCGGATTCGAAGCGCCGCTGCATCGGCTTGTCCAGCAGCGCGTAGGCCAGCCCGAGCAGACTCATGCCCTGGTGGTGCACCATGAACGAGCGCACCAGTGCCGAGCTCTGCCCCAGTGGCAGCCGTGCCGGCGTGTAGTCGATCGCTTCGTACAGGCCGTAGCGGCCCTGCGCGCCTTCGTCGACCAGCCGCTGCAGGTTTTTGCTGGCGGCGACCGGCGCCACCATCATCGCCAGCGCGCTGGCATACGGCGCAATCACCACATCGTCGCTGAGGCCACGCTTGAGGCCAAGCCCGGGCACGCCGAACGCGCGGTACTGATAGATGAAATGCGCGTCGAGCATGTTGTAGCCCGATTCGGAAACGCCCCATGGAATGTTCAGCTGGCGACCGTATTCGATCTGCCGCGCCACCGCGGCCTGGCAGGTCTGGTCGAGCAGGGTGCCTTCATAGCTGGGCATCACCAGCATCGGCATCAGGTACTCGAACATCGAGCCGCTCCACGACAGCAGCACCGGCTCGCCGCCGCTGGTGGTGAGCAGACGACCGAGCGAGAACCAGTTTTCCTGCGGCAGCTGGCCCTGCGAAATCGCCACGAAACTGGCCAGCCGCGCCTCCGAGGCGAGCAGGTCGTAGTAGCTGT